>NZ_JBVVOS010000011.1:0-223708 GCF_055807515.1 Bradyrhizobium sp. Kon69
CGACAATCTCGCACAGTGGACCGCGGGTGCCAGCCGGCACCCGGTCTTCCCTGCGCCCTCTTTCAATTGAGGGTGAGACGACGAAGCAAAGCTCGGGCGAACAAGCCGCGAGATGGCGAAGGTGTGTCTGCGATCCGGAATGCGAATGGAAGCGCGACGCTGCCACCCACAGACTCCGTCATTGCGAGCGCAGCGAAGCAATCCAGTCTGCCGCCGCGGAGAGATTCTGGATTGCTTCGCTGCGCTCGCAATGACGATGCTGAAGCAGTTGCCTGCCGACACCGCGATCTCGTGCCCCGGATGCAACGCAGAGCGGGGCCCCTACCCTTCTTTGCATGGCGCTCCGCTCTTGTAACAAAACCGTCATGCAGCGAAACTAAACGAAGCCGGGGGCCGCGGTTGGCGGCCAAGCCGCCTCGCAGGGAGAGATTTTGATGCGTCGTTCACTGGTGTTGCTGTCAGCCGGACTGACAGTGTTGTCCGCCGGAATTTCGACCGGACCTGCCTCCGCAGAGAACAACACGCCCCGTAACCTGATCCTGTTCATTCCGGACGGTCTGCGGGCGCTGAAGGTCACACCCGAGACTGCCCCCGCGATGGCCGAAATCCGCGACAAGGGCGTCAATTTCAAGAATTCGCACTCGCTATTCCCGACCTTCACCATGGCCAACGGCTCGGCGATGTCGACCGGCCATTATCTCGGCGATACCGGCGTGTTCTCCAACACGATCTGGACCAACTACACCTCGGTGCCCGCAGGCGACACCGTGGTCCCCTTCATTGAGAACGACGCCGTGCTCGGCGACATCGACGAGCATTTCAAGGGCGACTATCTCAACGAGGACACGATCCTGAAGCTGGCGCGGGACAAAGGCTTCAGCACCGCCGCGCTCGGTAAGCATGGTCCGACCTATCAGTTCGACCACACCGACAAGCCCGAAAAGGCCGGCCTGCATTCGATCGTGTTCGACGATGCCACGGGCGGCAAAAATGGCGTGGCGCTGTCGGACGAGGTCAAGGACGCGCTGACCAAGGCCGGCCTGCCCCTTGCCACGCCGCCGCGCGGCGACAACTCCAAGGCGGGCGATGCCAAGACGCCCGGCACTACCGTCGCCAACGTCGCGCAGCAGGCCTATTTCGCGGACGTCGCGGCCAAGGTCGTGCTGCCGATGTTCAAGGCCCGCAACAAACCGTTCGTGCTGGTGTTCTGGTCGCGCGACCCAGACGGCAGTCAGCACAACACCGGCGACAGCCTCAACCAGATCATGCCCGGCATTAACGGGCCGACTTCGATGGCCGGCATCAAGAATGCCGACAACAACCTCGCCCAGCTCCGCAAGGCGCTGGACGAGCTCGGCCTTGCAGCAAACACCAACATCATGGTTCAGGCCGACCACGGCTTCTCGACCATCTCCAAGGAAAGCAAGACCAGCCCCTCGGCCAAGCTCAGCTATGACGACACCCCGAAGGACTTTTTGCCGATGGGCTTTCTGGCGCTCGACCTCGCAAAGGCGCTCGAACTGCCGCTGTTCGATCCCAACGACAAGAATGCGAAGATCGAGGGCAACAAGCATCCCAAGGCCGGCAACGGTGTCCTCGGCAAGGATCCGGAAAAGCCCGATCTCGTCGTCGCCACCAATGGCGGCTCGGACCTGATCTATCTGCCGAACAAGGACAAGAAGCTGGCGGCCCAGACCGTCAAGACGCTGCTCGAGCAGGACTACGTCTCCGGCCTGTTCGTCGATGACTCGCTCGGCCGCTTCCCCGGCACCCTGCCGCTGTCGAGCATCAACCTGCGCGGCAAGGCGGCGACGCCGACGCCGGCGATCGTCGTCAACTTCCGCTCCTATGCCAGCGATTGCGGCGAGGCGCCGACCAACTGCTCGGTGCAGGTCGCCGACACCGTGCTGCGCCAGGGCCAGGGCATGCATGGCAGCTTCAGCCGCGGCGACACCATGAACTTCATGGCCGCCATCGGGCCGGACTTCAAGGCCGGCTATGTCAGCGAGATCCCGGTCAGCAATGCCGACGTCGGCATGACGGCCGCCCAGCTCCTCGGCCTGCGCGGTTCGCAGAACGGCGGCCTCGTCGGCCGCGTGATGTCGGAGGCGTTGCCCAACGGCGTCGTTCCGAAGGCGTACAAGGGGGTCGAGAAGTCGAAGAAGTCCGAAAACGGCCTGCAAACCGTGCTGAACTTCCAGCGCGTCGGCAGCCAGCGCTATTTCGACACCGCCGGTTTCCCGGGCCGCACGCTCGGGCTCGAGTTGGACACCGGCAAACAAAAAACGGCGGGGAAGTAACCCCGCCGTTCAAATGCGTCCTCGTGAGAGGCGCAGAATTTTACATGCCCAAAATCTTACATGCCGATGTCGAACACGTTCGGCAATTGGCCCGCCAGAGGCAGCGCGGTGGCGCCCAGGAAGGTCGCCACCATCGCCATCAGGCGACGGTTGTTGTGGCGCTTGCCGCGCATCTGGCCGGCGATCCACTCCAGCATTTCGCTGTTGACCTTGGAGGCATAGGACGGCGCCCAGCCCTCGATATCGGACTCGGCCGACAACGCGACGCTGCGCGGCGGCACCTTCAGGCCGGAGGCGCTCGCCGCATAATGGGCGACCGCCTTGGCCAGCAAATCGTCGAACCGGCCACCATCGGTGCGTTCGGTCGCGGCTTCGTTGATCTCGAACAGCACTTCGGCTTCAGCACGGCTGACCGGCTGGTCGTTCACGGCTGTGGCGGTGAGAATGCGGGCGCACCACGCGGTGTCATCGGCATCGAGCGAGCGGGAGAAATGCACCCTTCCCTTGGTGGTCGGGCCTTCGCCCGTGATGACGCCGTCGCGCACGATGGTCAGTGCATGGGCCGAGGTATCGCGGCAGGACGGTTCGAGGCGGGACAATTCGAGGGACGGCGACTCAACAGACTTATGCGCAGCGGCAGACATAGTTCACTTCCAGATTTCTTCTGATCGGCCAGCATTTTCATGCCGGCGTAAAGGGGTGGTTAATGATTCGGTACGGGGAGCGCGACTTTTTGAGATAGTTGCCAATTGGTCGCTGTCAGGACCAGTTTGGTTCTGGGAAGCGACGGGCGAGCGTGATGGAACTCATAAAAGGCTTTCTCGGGGCAATCGCACCCGTATAGCCCCGGTGGAGATGTTTCGCCGCAGGCGCCGCTGTAACAAAAAGGTGCTAGGAAATCAGGCCTTCAAAGAAGGAATTCACATTTTACTTGAAGCGGTTCAGTTAGCGTTCACTTGGGATCGCGGAGACCCTATAATGGTCACGACGGTCAAAGATGAATTCACAAGTAAATTCAATAACATGAGGTAGAACCATGACACTTCCGATCGGCGCCACCGCCCCCGACTTCGAAGCCGAGACCACCGAAGGGAAGATCAAGTTCCACGACTGGATCGGCAATAGCTGGGCGCTGCTGTTCTCGCACCCGAAGGACTTCACGCCGGTTTGCACGACCGAGCTCGGCGCGCTCGCCAAGCTCAAGCCGGACTTCGACAAGCGCGGCGTCAAGCTGATGGGCCTCTCGGTGGATCCGGTCGATCGCCATTCGAAATGGTCGGAGGACATTAAGGAGACGCAAGGCGCAGCGCCGAACTTCCCGATGATTGCTGATACCGACTACAACGTCTCCAAGCTGTACGGCATGCTGCCGGCTGCCATCTCAGGCGACCCCCTTGTCCGCACCGCCGCCGACAACCAGACCGTCCGCAACGTCTTCGTCATCGGGCCGGACAAGAAGATCAAGCTTGTGCTGGTCTATCCGATGACGACGGGCCGGAACTTCCAGGAGATCCTCCGCGTGATCGACTCGCTCCAGCTCACCGCCAAGCATCGCGTCGCGACGCCGGCCGACTGGTCGCAGGGTGACGACGTCATCATCGCGGGCTCGGTCTCCAACGACGAGGCCAAGACGATCTATCCGCAGGGCTGGAAGGAGCCGAAGCCCTACATCCGGATCGTGCCGCAGCCGAAATAAAAACTGTCATCCGGGGCGACGCGTCGGCATCGCCCCGGATGACGATGTCAGCTCTTACGCCGCGCGCACGCGTTCGAGGAAGCCCTCGACCTCGGCCTTCAGGTGCAGGCTCTCGCCCGACAACGCCTGGGCGGAGGCAAACATCCGGCTGGACGTCTCACCCGTCTCGTTCGCACCCTCGGCGGCCTGACGGACGTTGACGGCGACATCGGCCGTGCCCGATACCGCCGCGCGAACGCTGGCGACGATGTTTTGGGTCGCACTCTTCTGCTGCTCGACCGCCGCCGAGATCGAACCCGCGATGCCGCTGATGCGCTCGATGGTCTGGCTGATCGCCTTGATGGCGACAACCGATTCCTCGGTCGCAAGCTGCATGCTGGCGATCTGGTTCGAGATCTCGTCGGTCGCCTTGGCGGTCTGGCCGGCGAGCGTCTTGACCTCCTGGGCCACCACCGCAAAGCCGCGGCCGGCATCGCCCGCGCGCGCGGCCTCGATGGTCGCGTTCAGCGCCAAGAGGTTGGTCTGCTCGGCGATCGAGGTGATCAGCTTGACGACATCGCCGATGCGCGCGCCCGCCTCGGAGAGCTGCGCGATGCGCTGATCGGTCGCCTCGGCCTGCCGCACCGCCTCAGCGGAAATGACGTTCGATTCCTGCACCCGCCGGGTGATTTCGGAGATCGATTGAGACAGCTCGTCCGAGGCCGACGCCGCCGAACGCACGTGCTCGGAGGCGTTTTCGGAGGCTCCCGCCGACCGCGCCGACAGATCGGCGGTGGAGCGCGCCGTGTCGGTGAGCTGCCGCGCCGTCCGCTCGAATTCGCCTGACGATGTCAGCACCTTGTCGAGAATGCCGCCGACACCGCCGCGGAACTCCTCGACGAAATTGCGCAGGTCGGATTTGCGCTGCTCGGCGGCTGCGGCCGAAGCCGCCGCCTGCTCGCTGCGCATCCGCGCCCGCTCCTGCGAATTGCTCCTGAACACCGCGACCGTGCGGGCGATCTCGCCGATCTCGTCGGCGCGATTCTCGCAATCGATCTCGACGTCGCTTTGACCTTCGGCGAGCGCCGTCAGCGAGCGCGTGACCGAGGTGAGCGGTTTGGTGACACGGCGGACGACCAGCAAGGTCAGGACCAGCACCAGCAGCGCGGCGAGCCCGGCGGCGATCGCCATACTTTCGATGGTGTGGGCCAGCATGCTCTCGAACTGAGCCATCGGGATGCCGACATAGAGGATGCCGGCGACCTTGCCGCTGGCGTCGGCGATCGGGAAATAGGCGGTCATGAAGGACTTGCCGAACAGCGTGGCCGGGCCCTTGTAGGCCTCGCCACGGCGCAGCAGCGCCTGCGCCGGATGATCGGCGGCAAGCTGGGTCCCGACGGCGCGGTCGCCATTTTCCTTTTTCACATTGGTCGAGCGCCGCACGAACTGCCCGCTCGCATCGTCGAATACGAACAGGGTGGCGTTGCCGCCGACATAGGACACCGCGCGATCGACGATGGCGTGATCCTTGAAGTCGGGCATCTTGGGAATTTCGGCGCGCGCCACCGCGCCATCCCGCATCGTGATCTTCGCATCGGGAACGATCTCGGCAAAGGCCAGCGCCAGCGTGCGCAAGCTCACCTCGATGTCGCGCAGCGCACGATCGTTGAAAGCGGAGCTGAGCGACCAATAGCCGGCGCCGACCACGAGCGCCGTATTCATGGCGATCAGCAGCACCGCGCATAGGAGCGCCTTGGTGCCAAGTTTGAATTGCGGCAGAAACTTCGCCGTTGCTCGTCCGTACATGAATGGAATGACTCCTGTAATTCCTGCATATTCGTGCAATCGACTTACGGCCACATTAACGCGGTTCCCATCGCGGCATGCTTTCCAAATCGTTAACGAGGACACCCCTGACCACGCCCAGAACGACGCTAAGGACTACGCCAAGCGCTCCGCCCATCATCGTCTGGTTTCGCGATGACCTCCGCCTGTCCGACCACCCCGCCCTCCACGCTGCCGCCAAGACCGCTGCGGAGACCGGCGCGCCGGTGATATGCCTCTATGTGCTGGACGACGCGGCCGGGCGAGCGCCGGGCGCCGCGGCGCGCTGGTGGCTGGCGCAGTCGCTGCGGGCGCTCGGCGCCGATATTGCCACGCGCGGCGGATCGCTGATCCTGCGTAAGGGGCCAGCGGCCAAGGTGATCGCGGAGGTGGCGCGTGAGAGCGGAGCGCGTTCGGTCTACTGGAACGGGATCGCACAGGCGCCGCATCAGGCGATCGAGCGGCAGCTCGAAGCGGCACTGGCAAAGAGCGGCGTGGACTCGCAAAGTTTCCCCGGCGACTTGCTCGTTCCGCCCGCGGCGATCCGCAACAAGGAAGGCCGCGGCCTGCGCGTGTTCACGCCATTCTGGCGGCGCGTGCTGGCGCTCGGCGATCCGCCGAAGCCATTGCCGGCGCCGAAGGAGCTGCGTCCTGCGCCCACTGTCGCCAGCGAGGCGCTGGAGACCTGGAAGCTCGAGCCGGACAAGCCCGATTGGGCCGGCGGCCTGCGCGAGACATGGACGCCCGGCGAAGCCTCAGCCCGCGCCCGACTGCGCCACTTCCTCAAGCACACCGCACAAGGCTATGTCGGCGATCGCGACCGCCCGGACCGCGAGGGCACCTCACATCTGTCACCGCATTTGAGGTTCGGCGAGCTCAGCCCGCGCCAAGTCTGGCACGCCGCGCGATTCGCCGCGGCGGAAAATCCCGCGATCGGACCCAGCATCGACAAGTTCCTGAGCGAGCTCGGCTGGCGAGAGTTCTGCCGGCACCTGCTGCATGACCACCCCAACCTTGCCACCGAAAACCTGCAAGCAAACTTTGACGGCTTCCCATGGAAGCCCGACGCCAAGGTGCTCGCAGCCTGGCAGCGCGGGCGCACCGGCTATCCCCTCGTTGACGCCGGCCTACGCGAGCTCTGGCACACCGGCGTGATGCACAACCGGGTGCGAATGGTCGTCGCCTCGTTCCTGGTCAAGCACCTCCTGATCGACTGGCGCGACGGCGAAAGCTGGTTCTGGGACACACTGGTCGATGCGGATGCCGGCAGCAATCCCGCCAACTGGCAGTGGGTGGCCGGCTGCGGCGCCGACGCGGCGCCCTATTTCCGCGTGTTCAATCCGGTGCTGCAGGGCGAGAAGTTCGACCCGGATGGAGCCTATGTCCGGCGCTGGGTGCCCGAGCTAAAGGACGTGCCGGCCAAGCTGATCCACAAGCCCTGGGAGGCCACGCCGATCGAGCTTGCGAGCGCTGGCGTCACGCTCGGCAAGACCTATCCGCAGCCGATCGTCGATCATGCCAAGGGACGAGAGCGCGCGCTCGCCGCCTACGCCAAGATCCGCAAAGGTTGAGCGTTGCTTTGACACAATTATGAAACGCGCTATCGTCATCGCTCCATGCAAACCGTGGGGGACAATATGGACGACGACAAGCCGATCACCGAACAGGCGATGGACACGATCACCACCGCCGTGGAAGCGACCAAGGACGCCGCTGTCACTGCGGTGAAGAAGGTCAGGAAAGCCGCCAAGAAGGTCGCGAAGAAAGTAGCGCCGAAGAAGGCTTCCAAGAAGAAAGCCAAGAAGGCTGCGAAGAAGGCCACCAAGAAGACTTCGAAGAAAGCTGCGAAGAAGTCGAAGAAGGCGGCCAAGGAGTCGTCGAAGAAGACCGCAAAGAAGGCGACGAAGAAAGCTGCCAAGTCGAAAAAGAAGGCCAAGAAGGCCAAGCGCTGATCGCAACGCTCAAGTCTCCGGGGGCGGACGCGCCCGGAGACGGCTCCAGCGATGCCCTACCCCCGCCGCTTAGCCGCGCGCCGGCCCGGGTGATGCTCGCCCTGCGGATCGCGAAATTCGCTGCGATGGCCGCGCCGGTCCTCGGCGTCGAAGCGCCGCCGTTTCTCGGGCGAGCCGAACGCCTTGATCACCTTCCTGCCGTTGACCTTCTTGATGACGTAGCCGCCCTCGGTCATCGAGAACGGCTCCTTCAGCGTTCCCTTGTGGTCGAACTTGGTGCCCGGGCGGTGCTTGAACGGTTCGAACCAGGACGGATAGACGAAGTTCGACATCTCGAAGCCGGCGACGAAGAAGGTGTCCTCTTCCACGGCGTCACAGACCTCATAGGCATATTGGGTGTTCCGGTTTTTGTCGGCCCAGAGATTGGCCATGGGATCGAGCACCATCTCGAACAGCTCGTGCGAGGCCGCCACGCTGACCGGCTCGTCGCCCAGCGCCTTGACGAAGATCTTTGAGATCGGCTGGCGGCGATGCGTCAGCTCATGGCGGCCGAGCATGTTCTTGTGGGAGGCCTCGTCAAAATAGACCAGCTGCCACTCGCCCGGCTTCGGCTTTTCGCTGACATAGAGGTCGACCGGATAGCCCCACACCGGCAGGAAGTGCTTGTCGTAGCATTTCTGGAGCGCCGCTGTGAGCCTGGCCATCTTGCGGCCGCTGATCGTCGGCTCCGCGTAGTTGATGCAGGCAATCCGGACCGGCTTCAGGGACCTACCAAGCAATGCGCGTCTCGCCTTCTTCATGGAAATCACCTGTGAAAGAGCCACTAAAATGCGCCGACCCTAGCACGATCTTGCCGCGCACGTCAGGGATGTATTCCGGCGGCCCGGCCCGCCGGTCCTAGAAGCGCCGGTTGACCACGAACACCGCGGCCGCGCACATCACCATGCCCGCGATCGCCAACGCATCGAGCTTTTCTCCAAACAGCAGATAAGCCATCAGCGCCGTCACGGCGGGCACCAGATAGAACAGGCTTGCAACAGACGTGGCGGCGGCATGGCGGATCAGCCAGTACAGCAGCCCGATCGACCCGATCGAGAGGGCCACGGCGAGCCAGGCCAGCGCCAGCATGAACTCGCGCGTCCAGTGCACCACGCGGTCCTCGAACAGGAAGGCGCCGATCGCAAAGAAGATCGTGACGGACACGTACTGCACGAGATTGCCGGCGCGCCAGTCGATGTGGTTGCAGTAGCGGCGCTGATAGAGCGTGCCGAGCGTGATGCTGATCAGCGAGACGACGGAGGCGAGCCAGCCGAGCCCGGCTTCGCCGGTCATGGGACGGCCGTGCAGGATCAGCACGACGCCGCCGAGGCCAAGGACGAGCCCCGCCCATTGCACCGGCGTCACCTTCTCCCCGAGCCAGCGGTTGGCGATGGTCGAGGTCAGGATCGGCTGAAGGCCCGGAATGAGCGCGGAGAGCCCGGCCGGAATCGAGTGCGCGATCGCGATTGCGGTGCCGCCGAGATAGAAGCCATGGACGAGAATGCCGGCGACGGCGCTGTGCGCGATGCCGATCCGGTCCGGCCATTTCGGCCGCGCAATCGCGACGATGATCGCCATCAGACCGACCACGAACGCCATGCGGATGGCGAGATAGGTCAGGGGATCGGCATTGTTGACGACGTATTTGGTGCCGATGAAGCCCGTGCTCCAGAGCAGGACGAACAGGATCGGCGCGGCGCGGGCGGTCAGGGCTTCTTGATTATGATTCATTGCCGCCTCATTGCCCCACCGGGGGCCAATGCGGCAATGCGAATTTCGGCCAATTTCGTCCGGACGATGCTGCGCTGCGACGGACCGGACGGTTCAGCCGCTCACCATTCGTCCGGACAGGGATCGATGATCTTCCAGAGCTCGACGCCGTTCTTGATCTTTTTCATGTCGGTGGTGAGCCCGCCATTGCGGCGTATCCAGTCCTTCACCGTGTCGGGGTAATAGGCCATCAGGTCGGACGTCCCCTCCGCGCTGGTGACCTTGATGCCGAAGGTGAAGGCCTTGTCGTAGTAGGCTTGGTGGAAGCCGAGGCTGGCGCGCGGCGTCACGCAGATCTTGTTCATCGGCACGATGCCGAGCACCAGGGTGCAGGCCGAGTTGCAGATGCCGTCGATGATGACGCGCTCGCCCTTCTCGCGGACGCGCTTGTACTTGGCCTTGTACTCCTCGACATAGCCGCCGTGGTCACGGGTAATGTGCAGCTCGGCCCGCGCCGGCGTGGCGGCGACGACCGAGAGCAACAGCAGGCTCAGAAGCGTGATGCGCATGGCGAGGTGACGGCGAAAGCCTTCAGGAATGGACCGGCCTATGGATCCCAAGAAGCCGGCAACAGGAGTCTTGAGCTAATTCTCTTTGGTCACACTTGTGTGGGGAATTCGTTAAGCATCTCGAAAAGGCCAAAAATGGGCAAGTCGGACCACAGAACCGGCAATTCTGTCACACCCACCCGGGAATCTGCGGGATTGGCCCCGATTTCCGGGCTGCAGACGGGTGTTCCGGCCGCCCGAACTGGCTATAAATGGCTGACCTATTCGTGCGGGTTCCGGAGATTCGAGATGAGCAAGTTGAAGCTTGTAGCCGCGATTGCTGCCCTGTCGGCCGCAATCCTTGCCCCTGGCCTCGCAGAGGCACGGGGACATCACCGGTACCACCGCTATACCACGAACCCGCTGCCCTACCCGATCAGCTATCTCCACAATTACGGGCCCGGCATGACTCCCGGGACGTTCGCCTTTTACGACGGCCCGTCGACCAACCATTGCTACCAGAGCGCAGCCGCCTATGTCGGCCAGGACCGCCGCCGGCACCCCTGCTACTGAGGGGCGCAGGCGCGTCCCAGGGGCCGCTATTTGGCGGCGCCCGACAGCAGCAATTGCTTCTCGATTTCGTAGACTGGCAGTTTGACGAGGTCCTTGCCGACCTCGCCTTGGAGTGCCTTGCGCACCACATCCGAATAGTCGGCGCGGATCATCCCAAGCGCACGCGGCGAGGCCACCATGGTCAAGGCCGAGGTCTCGCCTGAGCTGACGGCGGCATCGAGCCGTCCGGCCAGGCTGCGCAGGAAGGCGCGCTCGGCCTCGTCATGCCAATCAGTCTGCTCCACCGAGCTGCGCGCGGTGCCGGCCGCACCATGGAGCCTGCCCGGCGCGTCGCTCCCTTGCGCGCTGGTCGACGGATTAGGCTGCTCATGCACTTCCCTGGTGTGGAGGTTCGGAAACATCTCGTCGCCGAGGTTTTCCAGAATGAGCGCCTTGCGCCCGTCGCACACGACCAGCCAGTCACCCTTGTCGATTCTCATTTTGTCCATTGCACAGCTCCAAAGCGACCTCGCGAGCCTGCTCTTCGAATTGCTCGAAAGGCTGGCCACAAGGCTAGCTTAGGGACGAAGCCGCATCGGAGAATTGCGCGGGATCAAGGAGGGCGGCGATGTCCTGCTGGGCGCAAACGCAAGCACAGCATTGGTCAAGAGCGCGAACCTGGGATAGTCTGCCGGAGCTAAAGGTCAGGCCTGCGGCGGGCTGGCTGAAGACCTGTTCATCAGCATTACATTTCGCCCCCGCCACAATTTGATCAGAACAAACTTAGATATCCCTGTATTGCGTAAGCGGAGAAAGACATCATGAAGCTTAGAATTGGCCTCGTCGCCGCGACCTTGCTGGGTGCGTTGGTCGCATCACCGGCGGCGTTCGCCATGCCCATCGCGCCTGCTCCTGCGACGCCGCAGGTTTCCGACGTCGAGCAGGTCCGCATGGTCTGTGACGCCTGGGGACGCTGTTTCTGGCGCCCGAACTACTATGGATACTACGCGCCGCGGCCCTACTACGGTCCCCGGTATGCACCGCGCTTTTATGGCGGGCCTCGCTATTACGGACCACGCTATCGCCGCTGGTGATTCTAAAGGGGCCCTCCGGGGCCCCTTCGCTTTTGCGAGATCAAGGATGTTGGTCTGGAGTCATTCCAAAACTGATCTAGATCAAAGACGAAATCCGCCACGCCGTCATTCTCCGATGATGGTCGATTTGATCGTTTTTCGATGTCCCCAGACGGGCATGAATGTGCAGACACATTTGGAGAAGCAACAGAGACAGGAGGCACAGAGCTTTGCCTCCTTCGCCTGTCCCGCCTGCACGCGGCTGCATTTCATCGATCTCTCCTCCGGCCAGCCGATGACTCGAGACCGTTGACGACGACATCGATCCGCCGGCTTGATGCCATGATGTCCGCAATACTACGGCCCGGAATCCGGTTTACTGAAGCGCGATGTTTCGCCATTGATGGCGATGTACTGACGTTCATTTGATTGTCACATTGCGACAGCCGGCCACACGTATGTTGTTCGACGCCCTCGCCCCTTCCTCGGCGCTTCAATTGATCGGCTTTGCCGACGTCGATGCGTTTCGGCCGATCGAGTCGATGGAGGATGCGAGAAGCATTCCGCTCGACGTCCGGAATTTCGCGGCGGCTCGCGCTATCGTCTCCCTGCCCGGCTGCCGCATCGTCATGATGCGCTCGTTCGCGCGCATCCTCGACGGCGCCTATCGGATGCCGGGCGGGATGGTGATCCTGCCCATGACGGACGACCTTCAGGTCAATTCCAAGGGCATGGATCTGGACGCGCGTTTCTTCATCGCGCTCCGCGGCAGCGATGAATGCCATTTCGTCGAGCGCCGGACCAATCATCATGCGATGATCATCTTCTCACCCGGCATGAGCGACCGGGGCTGGTTCGATCGGGCGGACGATTTGCGAGCCTATGGCGCGAACCGCCCCGCTTTGCTCCACATACGGCAGCTCCTGCTCGACATTCTGCGAACCGCGTCGGTGCAGCCGGCCCTGTTCGAAACGACCGAGGTCGCCGCCCATCTCCAGGAAGGCCTGCTGCTCGCGCTCGACGATCTGTTTCGTATCGATTCGCTCTCGGACCGGAGTGCCTCCGTCCGGGGCGAGCGGTCGATCAAACTTGTGCAACGGATCGACGATTACGTCGCAGCACATCCGACTGCTCCGATCTATACCGCCGATCTCGCCGGCGAGTTTGGCGTCTCGATCCGCACGCTCGGCGGCGCCGTCAGCAAGGTGCGTGGCATGAGCCTGCACCAGTACATTCGCCTGAAAAAATTGTGGGAGACCCGGTCTCGTCTTCTCAAGGGCAGCGGCGCCACCGTCGCCACATGCGCGCGCGCCCAAGGCTTTCACCATTTGGGAGAGTTTTCCGCAGCTTACCGCGCGATCTTCCACGAAGCGCCGTCCGACACGCTGGCACGAGGCCGGCAAGCCGGTCCGACGGCTAGCTGACGGGGGCAGGCCGCTGCGGCGGTCGTTGTTGTCAGCGCCCTCTTCGGAACATTTCCGGAATTGGCGCGCTCGGAGAGATTCGAACTCCCGACCCTCGGAATCGAAATCCGATGCTCTATCCAGCTGAGCTACGAGCGCCCTGGCCCAGACGATGGGCCGCAACCGAGACGCCCCAGATCGCTGCTGGCGAGCCAGCAGGCCGGACGACGTTCGGATGGGTTCGAATTAGCAGAGAGGCCGTCCAATAAAAAGCCCTTCCCGCCCCGATTCGAGACGGGTCAGACCCGCCCTTACCAAGTGCTGTTGAAGAAGCCGAAATGCGGCTGCTGCGCCATCACCATCATCGGCCGCCCTTGCTGCGGCACCGGATGCGTTCTGGCGATCTTGCGCTTGGGCTGCTGCGCCGAGATCTGAGAGGGTTGGGTCTGAGCGGGCTGGGCCTCCGGAATCTGGGCCTGCGCCTGAACTTGCGGCTGAATTTGCGTCCTGGCTTCGGTCTTCCTGACCGCAGCAGTATCGGCCTTCCCGGCAGGCGTGAATTGGGCGAACGTCTCGCGGACCCGCGCCTTGGCTGATATCTCGGCCAAAGCGGGTGACATGCCCTCCACGGGCGGCTGGGGAGCCGCGACGGCGGCGACCTTCACCGCAGGGGCGGCAAGCGTCGGCTGACTGGTGTCGAGTACGACACGCTCCGGCAGGTGGCGATCGGACCGGATCCGAATCAACGGCTGTTCGTTGCTTGCGGTTGCGATAGCCTGCGTCACAGGCGAAGTCGGTAGAACGTAGTTCGCCGCGAACAGCAGTGCGAGCAAGGCTCCACCGACAAAGAAGAAATACCGAAAGATGGGCATTGGCCACGCTCCGCCCGCCGCATCCCCGCGTGGGCTCTCCGCCTTAACAGGCGATCATTTAATTGGTTCCTGGCCCAGCCGTTCGGTTCAAATGGCGACGCCAAGTTTTTCGGCCAAGCCCCCAGGACAGTAACTTTTCCGCTACCCGGCATGCCGGCCTTATGTCCGACGTGCTGCCACAAGCGAGCACTTTGCCTGATCGGCATTCACGTTGACGAAGCCGACAGGAATGCGCGCAAAAGTCTTGCGGCTCTTCATGCTGACCGGATCCGCCAGAACGCGGGTGCGGTCGGTGAGATGACTGCCATCGCGCCGCGCAAAAGCGCAGACGATCTCGACATCCTTTACGGCATAGTCGTTGTCGTTGCGCAGCGTGAGCGTCACCAGCGCCTTCGAGCCAAGGCCGCCGCGGCGCCAGGTCTGAGATGAAATCCTGATCCGACCGAGTTCTGCCATTGTCGGAATCGGAGCTTCGGAAGCGGGCGACACGGCGGTCGCATCCCCCGAAGGCGCCGTCTCCACCGCTGCCACGTCAGATCTCGCCGATTCGGCGCTGTTGCCTCTGGAAAGAGGGAGCAGCATCCAGATGCCGCAACCGACGATGATGGCCGCCAACAGCCACAGCAGGCCTCGCCCAAATGAAACGCTCGCGATCGTCACCGCCCGCGCCAGTCGCTCGCCGGTTCCGGCGAGACGCCCTAACCCGATGCGGTCAAATCCAGCGCTCATGGTTGCCTCACCGATCGCGGCGGAAGCACGTTCGACAACGGATTCGGCCACTGCTTACCTTAATCCGGAAGGCGAACTAAGGTTCCCGCGCAGCTGCCGAGTCGGCAAGAGCGGTGGCGGTCACGGGCCGAGGCCGCTAACATGCGCTGCAACATCAAGATCCGTCGGGAGAACACGAAATGCCAGTCGTCACTTGGGATCACGTCCATCTGCGCAGCCCCGATCCGGAGGCCACGGCGGCCTGGCTGCGGGACATCCTTGGTGGCGAGATCGTGCAAGCGCCAGGACGGATCGACGTGAATCTCGGCGGCGCAAGGATCTTCATTGCGCCACTCGAGGGCGACAATGCGGTCAACCCGCCGCCGCCGCACCCGCATCAAGGCCTCGACCATTTCGGTCTCACGGTGAAGGACATCGACGCCGTCGCCGCCGAGATCAAGGCCAAGGGCGTCACCTTCACGCGCGAACCGACCACGATCCGCCCCGGCGTGCGCATCTGCTTCATCCGTGGCCCCGAAGGCATCTCCATCGAGCTGCTCGAGCGCGACAAGAAATATACCTGACACGGCACGTGCCGCGTCGGTTCACCGGGCGACGTGCCGCCCGGCGCGCCTCAAGTCATGCTGCCGGGCATGAAGCAGCGGACGGCGACGCCCATGTAGCCGTAGATCGGCCAGACCATGGTGCGCCCCACCCGGTTCGGCTCCGAGATCACGGCCTCCTCGGGCACGTCGACCCAGACGAGCTCCTGCGGTCGGCCGTCGATCATGTAGCCATAACGCGGGACGCGGACCCGATAGTGCCCGTCCTTGCTGTCCCAGTCGGTGTCCGAGAGCGCCGAGCCGTCGGCATCGGAGCAACAAGGCCCCTTGCCGCTTCGCAGTCCGTCGAACCAGGCCTTCAATTCGGCATTGGTGTTGACGAACTGGCCGCGGTCGCGCGCGTGGCCGAAGGGGGCCGCGAGTGCGATCAGGGCCAGGACGCATGCTAGGCTCGCCACGGTTCGCCAGCGCGCCGCGCCGCCGATCCGCCGTTGTCGTGTTTCGCAAATCGTGGAACGCACACTGTACAGACGCGGCTTCTCGCCGCCGGAATTGATCCAGTTGCTCACGTTTGTCTTGCTCCAGCACCCCGCGGCCAGTGCAACAATGGTTATGCATTTCGCGGGCCAACTTGATTCGCAACGACTGGCCCCGCTTCATGATCAGACCGTCATGGCGGTGTCACAGACAAGCCGGGACAACTACGGCTCACGGGCAAGCTCGCAAGGTCGGCGGCCAAACTGCCGCGTTGCGTGGCCGCATGCGCTTTGGCATAAATGCACTACCGGTTACGCCATTGGGCGATGGCGGCCGGCCTCGGGACGTTATGAAGAACGGCCTCTATTCGATTCACGTGAACCTGCTCGATGGTCGGGTCGGCAAGGGCAGCGGCGTGATTCTGTTTCGCGACGGCAAGATTCTTGGCGGCGATGCCTACCTCTATTACACCGGCAGCTACACGGTGAAGGACAACACCTTCAAGGGCGAGGTGCTGGTCCAGCGTCACACCTCGCCGCGGGGTGACGACAATCCGCTGTTCGGCGGCCCTGCCGCGGTCGGCATCGGCCTCAGCGGCACCTTCACGGAGACGCGCGGGGACATGACGGGCACCGCGCTGGTCGGCAAGGCCAGCCAGATTTTCGGCGCGACACTGCACAAGCTTGCAGAGGCCGACTAGAGCATTTTCGGTTCTGATTGAATCAGAACCTCAGCTCTCAATTGTTGTTTCGACGTGTTTTCTTCACCCGAGCCGGCATCCACCTCGCTCGAAAACGCGCGAGCTATTCCGCGGCCTGCTCGAGCGGCGCCACGCGCGGCAGGATGATCTGGATACGTGTGCCGCTGCCCGGTTCGGAATCCAGATCGAGCCGTCCGCCGAGCCTGTTCGTGACAATGCTGTAGACGATGTGCAGCCCGAGACCGGTGCCGCCCTGGTCGCGCCGCGTTGTGAAGAACGGATCGAAGGCACGGCGGCGGACGTCGAGCGACATGCCGCAGCCATTGTCGGAGAAGATGATCTCGACATTGTCCTTGCCGGACTCGCGCACCTGGATGTCGATGGTCCCCGGGCGGCCGTCCGGAAAGGCGTGCGCCACCGCGTTG
Source organism: Bradyrhizobium sp. Kon69 (assembly GCF_055807515.1). Classification (NCBI taxonomy): domain Bacteria; kingdom Pseudomonadati; phylum Pseudomonadota; class Alphaproteobacteria; order Hyphomicrobiales; family Nitrobacteraceae; genus Bradyrhizobium; species Bradyrhizobium sp. Kon69. The sequence goes on from NZ_JBVVOS010000011.1 coordinate 16,822, forward strand.
AGAAACAGATTGGTCAGCACCTGGCCGTACGGTCCGGGATAGCTGTTCATGGTCAGATCAGGCTGGCACTCGACATTGAGCGTCAGATTGTGCTTGCGAAGGCCCGGCCGCAGACTCATCACCACCTGCTCGGTGAGGTCACCGAGATCGAAGCTGCGCTGGTCCGAATAGTTGCGGTCGGCGGCGACCTGCTTGAACGACTGGATCAGCTCGGCGGCCCGATTGAGATTGGAGACGAGCTGCGAGGACGCATCGCGGCTGGTGTGGAGAAAGTCGTTGAGCGTGGAGCGGCGCAGCTCGCCACGCTCGACCTCGGCGGTGAACATCGCGGTCTTGCGTTCCAGTGCGGAGGCGACCGTGAGGCTGATGCCGACGGGATTGTTGACTTCGTGCGCGACGCCGGCGACGAGGCGTCCGAGCGCCGCCAGCTTCTCCGCCTCGATCAGCGAGGCCTGGGTCTCGCGCAGATTGCGCAGCGCGGTCTCGGCGGATTCCTTGGCTTTCCGCATCTCCTGCTCGCCGCGCTTGCGCTCGCCGATGTCGAGCGCCACGGTGACGATCCGCTCGATCTCGCCTTCGGCATCGAGCAGCGGCAGCTTGTTGACGAGCCATTGCCGCATGTGGCCGGACGAATCAATGTACTCCTCTTCGTAGAAGCCGAGACCTTTTCGCAGCGTCAGCACGCGCTTGTCGCTCTCGTCGGATTTGGCCGCGCCGTAGCGCGACATCAGGTCGGCCGTGGTGCGGCCGAGCGCATCGCCGGGCTCGATGCCGAAGATGCCGGCCATGTAGCGGTTCATCAGCACGTAGCGCAGGTCGCGGTCCTTGACGTTGATGACCGCGGGCACGGTGTCGATGACCTGCTGGAGCAGGCGCCGCCCTTCGGCAATGGCGTCTTCCGCGCGCTTCTGGTCGGTGATGTCGCGCAGCGTGCCCTCGTAGCGGACGATATTGCCCGCCTCGTCGCGGACGCCGGTGGCACTATCGGACAGCCACAGGATGTCGCCGCCGCGCTGGCGCACCTGGTATTCGAACTCGCGCACCATGCCGTCGCGGGCCATCAGCCGCTGATATTCGACGCGCGCCTCGGGATTGAGATAGATGGTGTGGGCGATGTCGTTGATGCTGTCGATCAGCTGCTGCGGACTGTCATAGCCCATCATCCGCGCCAGCGCCGGATTGGCGTTGAGGAGATCGCCGGCCGGTGTCGTGACATAGATGCCGTCGACCGAGCCCTCGAACAGTTTCCGGTAGCTCTCTTCGGCGAGGCGCTGCTCGGTCAGTGCGCGCACCGCCGCCTCGCGTGCCGTGTCGGCCTCCTCCAGCGCGCGGCGGAACACTTCGGCTGCGCGTGCGATATCGCCGATCTCATTGTCGAGGTCGGCGGACGGGATCGAGGTGTTCTTCTCGCCGGCTGCGAGCGCGCGGATCGACCGCGCGATCTGGGCGAGCGGACGGACCGTCCGCCGCACCACGAAGCCGGCCGCGAGAATGCCGATCAGCACACCGATGGTACCGAGCACGATGCTTTGCCAGCGCGCCTCCGTCAGCGTGCGGGCGAAGTCGCGCGACAGCACGTGACCGCGGCGGGCGCTGACCTCGCGCAGCAATTCGGTGACGCGGCCGATCAGCCGGCCCTCGGTTCCCAGCACCTCGCGATCGATGTCGGCGATCTGCCGTTCACGGACAGCGACTGCGATGATCGCCTCGGCGTAGTCGTTGACCGCCGATCTGAGCTTGGGATCGGTGACGCCCATCGCCCGCATGCTTTGCGCCGCCTGCTCGGCCGCGGAGGGGTTGCGCGCAAGCAACCCGAGCGCGATCCGGCTCTGCGCTTCCGACAGGCGGGACGCCAGCTCCCGGTCCCCGGTGCCGGAGACAGCCGCGTCGAACTGGTCGCGGAGCGGCGGCAGGCCGGCAAGCAGCTGGGCGCGGCGGTCGATCAAGGTCGAGATCCGCTCCAGGCCGCTGCGATAGGTCGCAAGCCGCTCGCTGACCCCGTCGATCATGTCCTGCTGCTCGGGCACGAGCTCGATGCGGGTCTTCTTCAGGATGTCACTGAGCGTCGAGGCCGCCTCGCCCACCTGCTTGAACTGGATGCCGGCGCCGGGATCGGTGACGAAGTCGCGCGCGGCGAGCCGCAGCTCGTTCATGCGGCGGTCGATATCCTCGGCGAGGTCGCCGACGCTCTGCAGCCGCTGCAGCTCGGCAAAGGTCGTGTCAATGTGCCGGATCGCGATCACGCTCGCGGTCGAGGTGACGATGATCACCGCCAGCACCAGAAGGAAGCTGCCGAAGGTAAGCTGGCCGATGGAGAGCGAGAATGTTCGCTTTTTCTCAGGGGTCGGCGTCAATTCGGCGGACATTGGTGATGTGAGAACCGGGCTATTGGAGCTCCAATATACGACGTATTGCGGTCCCGGGGGAACATGCCTCTCGCCGCCGAATATCCTTAATATTGAAGCCCTGCCGCCCTCCTTGGCTCCGGTTTTATGACGTTTTGACGCCGGCCGGCCGCCGGGCCGGGATGGTCATGGCGGCGACGCCGAGGACGACGCAGGCAAGGCCGATCCAGGCGGTCCGGCTCAGGCTCTCGCCGAGGAAGGAGACGCTGATGCCAACCCCGATCGGCACGCGGAGATAGGCCTGCGCGGTGGTGCCGACCGAGCCCAGGGTCTGGATCAGGCGGAAATAGATCACGAAGGCCGCTGCGGTCGAGAAGGTCGCCAGCGCGAGCAGCGCCAGCACGGAACTCAGCGAGGGCGACAGTGTCCAGGGCTGCTCGACGATGAGCGAGGCCGGTATCAGTGCCGCCGCTCCCGCCAGCAGCGAGCCGGCCGCGGGCGCCATGGGATCGAGGCCCTTGAAGCCGCGACCGAAGATGGCGGCGCAGGCGTAGCAGATGGTGGCGGCAACGATGGCGGCCTCCGCGACGAGGCCGCTTCCGACATCATGGACGGCATCGACGCCGACGATCAACAGGATGCCGGCCATGCCGGCGACCACCCCGACCAGCTTTCGCGGTGTCGTCGCCTCGTGACGCGTCACGACCGCCGTGAGCAGGAAGGTGAAGATCGGACCTGCCGAGTTGAGGATGGTCGCGAGCGCGGCATCGACATGGCGCTCGCCCCAGGCGATCAACGTCCAGGGGATCACGCTGTTGAGCACGGCCTGGAAGGCGAAGCGTTGCCAGGTCGCGGCATCCTTCGGCATTCTGATGCCGCGCGCCCACATGATCGTGAGCAGCAGCAGGCCTGCAATCGTGGTGCGCGCCGCGATCAGCGTGATCGGCGGAATGGTGGCGACGCCGAGCTTGATGAAGGTGTAGGAGCCGCCCCAGAGCGTGGCCAGCGCGAGCAGCAGCGCCAGCTCGACGATAATGTTGTTGTCCTGCCGGTTGTCCATGACGAGTGCCCCGTCCCGTTGTCAGGGACGGAACCTAGCGCCTCTGCCCTCTCTGATACTTCGCTTTGTGTCGAAGTGTCCTAGCCGACCGCCCCGACCTCGAACACTTCGCCGTCATAGCCGGCCTCGCGGGGGATTCGGAGCTGACGGCCGGTTTCGGTCTTGGTCATGACAGGCATCACCGTCACAACCGCCATGCCGCGGGCGTGCTCGAGCGCGGCACTCACGCTCGACTGCTTGGCGAGCCGGATCAAATTGCGCGTGGTCGGGAACGGCAGCTTGAAGCGACCACTCTCGCCGCCCTCCACCGCCTCGCGCGGCGAGACCCAGATCGAATCGGTCGACTCCCGGCCGTCATGCGCGCCGAGCTGGTCGGGAGGTGCTGCCGCAAGGAAGAACCAGGTGTCGAAACGTTTTGGCATCCCCTCGGGCGTGATCCAGTGTGCGTAAGGCACCAGCGTATCGAGCGCGAGCTGGAGGCCGTTGTCGGCCAGAATGCTCAGGAAGCTGACCTTGTGCTCGTTGAGCGCGACGCGATGCGCATCGGCGATCTCGCCGGCGCGCCTGGCACCGACCGGCGTGCCCGATTCTTTCGACCGCGCCAGCAGGATGCCGCTTTCCTCAAAGGTCTCGCGGATCGCGGCGATCCGAAATCCGCGGTCCGCTTCGCTCAGGCCCTCGCCGCCCGAATACAGGTCGGAGCGCTTGACGATCTCCTGATCGCCGGCATCGACGCTGCCACCGGGAAACACCAGCGCGCCCGAATTGAACTCGATCTGATGATGGCGGACCATCATGAAGACTTCAATTTCGTCGCGGCTCTTGCCGTCGACCTTCACGCCGTCGCGCAGCAGGAGGATCGTCGACGCAGGGCGTGATGCTGATGCCTCGGCCATTCGATTAACCTGCGGCGCTGGATTGTGGGCCGAGATTGGCGCGCTTGTCGATTCGGGCGACGCGCGACAGCAGGTACTCGACCTCTGCCTTCGCCGCCGGCGTGATAGTGGCGCCGGGCTTGCGCTGGGCGCTGGAGGCGATGATGCCGCGCTTCTGCAGCACGTATTTGCGCACGGCAAGGCCAGCACCAGGCTGCTGCTCGTAGCGGATCAGCGGCAGATGCGCGTCGAACAGATCGTGGGCGGCGTCGCGCTTGCCTTCCTTCGAAAGTCGCACGACGTCGATCAGAAGCTCGGGGAAGGCATAGCCGGTCATGGCGCCGTCGGCACCGCGCTCCATCTCGAAGTCGAGAAAGAGCCCGCCATTGCCGCAGAGGATCGAGAGCGGCCGCAGCGAGCCGTCCTTCTGGAAGTTGCGCAGCGTCGAGATCTTCTCCAGCCCCGGCCAGTCCTCGTGCTTGAGCATCACGCAGTTCGGATTGTCGGTGACGATCTTGCGGATCACGGCGGGAGTGAACACCACCGACAAGGTCAGCGGATAGTCCTGGAGCACCCAGGGTACGTCGGGGCCAATCGCCTCGGCCGCCTGCTTGTAATAGCCGATAATCTGGTCGTCGGTCCGCAACGACGGCGGCGGTGCGATCATCACACCGGCCGCGCCTGCCTCCATGGATGCTTTCGCCAGCGAGCGCATGGTGGCGAAACCGGGCGCGGAGACGCCGACGATCACCTGCATTGTCTTGGCGCGCTTGACGAAGCGTACCGCCACCTGCTCGGCCTCGGCGGCATCGAGCTTCGGCGCCTCGCCAAGAATGCCCAGCACCGTGACGCCGTCGCAGCCGACCTCCTCGTAGAAATCGGTCAGGCGGTCGATCGAGCGCTCGTCGATCCGGCCGTCATCGTGGAACGGCGTCGGCGCGATTGCGAAGGTGCCCTTGGCATCGGCGGTGAGTTTCATCGTTGTCCTTGTTTCTCTCTGTCGATGGCTAAAACCGCCGCGCCCCCATCTTGATCTGCTCTTCGGAGAAGAAGATCTCCTTGGCATGATCGGCGATGTCCTGGGCCTTCCAGCCCGTGTGCGGCGGCTTCCAGCCGTCCATTTCCATCATCCGCATTTCGCGCACGCCGCGGGGCCCGGACACGCCCAGCACCTTTCCGGTCTGGTCGCCGGACAAGTCGCTGACCATGTATAGCACGGCCGGCGCGATGCCGTCCGGCTCCAGCGCCGCACCGGGGTTCTCCTTATAGCGGGGCAGGTCTGCGGTCATGCGGGTCAGCGCGCCCGGCGCAAGCGTCCAGATCCGGATGTTGTATTTACGGCCCTCGATTGCCAGCACGTTGGACAGGCCCCAGATGCCGCCCTTGGCCGCGCCGTAATTGCTCTGGCCGAAATTGCCGATCAGGCCCGAGGTCGAGGAAGTGTTGACGATGACGCCGCCGCCGTTTTCCCGCATCCAGCGAAACACCGGCATGGTGCAACAAAAGGTGCCCTTCAGATGCACCTTGATGACCTTGTCCCAGTCGGACTCAGAGGCCTTGGCGAAGGTCTGGTCGCGCAGGATGCCGGCGTTGTTGACGAGGATGTCGGCGCGGCCGAAGTGCTTGATGGCGTCGTCGAACACCGACTGGCCGCCTTCCATGGTGGAGATATCGGCGCCATTGGCGACCGCCTTGCCGCCCTCGGCCTTGATCGCATCCACCACGAGCTGCGCCATCGATGTGTCGGCGCCGGAGCCGTCACGGGGGCCGCCGAGGTCGTTGACGACGACGGAAGCCCCTTCCCGCGCGAACAGCTTTGCGTAGGCCTCACCGAGCCCCCCGCCCGCGCCGGTGATCAGCGCAACCTTGCCATCGAGTAGTCCCATGGTGGCGTCTCCCTGTTTTGTTTTTTTACCTCGCCCCGCTTGCGGGGAGAGGTCGGATCGCCCTTGCGATCCGGGTGAGGGGGTACAGGTCCCAATACCGTCTCGGCTCGTGGTGAGAGCCCCTCACCCCGCCCTCTCCCCGCAAGAGCGGGGCGAGGGAGACCACGGCCATCCCGTGTGCTAACCCAGCACCGTCTTGCCGTTCTTGATCACGGTGACGCCGCGCGAATTCACCTTGGCTTCGAACGAGATCACGCTGCCGTCCTTCCAGAGGTCCATCGTCACCGTCTCACCGGGGTACACCGGCGAGGAGAACCGCGCGACGTGCTGGCGGAAGGCGGAGGCGTCGTAGTCGGCATAGGTCTGGAGCACGCCGCGGCAGGTGATGCCGTAGGTGCACATGCCGTGCAGGATCGGGCGCGGGAAGCCGGCCTTCTTCGCGAACTCGGGATCGCTGTGCAGCGGGTTGCGGTCACCGCAGAGACGATAGACCAGCGCCTGGTCGGGGCGCGTGACGATGTCGATCGTCGTGTCGGGTGCGCGCGACGGGATCTTGTGCGGATCCGGCTGGGTCAGGTTCGGCCCGCCAAAGCCGCCATCGCCGCGGGCGAAGCGCGAGGCGACCAGCGTTGCCAGCTTCTCGCCCTTCTCGTTCTTGAGCACGGTCTGGTGGCTGATGACGACGCCCTTGTCCTTGCCCTTGTCGTAGACTTCGACCACGGAGGAATCGGCGGTGATGTGCGCGGCGACCGGCAGCGGCTGGTGGAAGGTGATGTCGCGCTCGCCGTCGACCACCATCACGCGGTTGAGATTCATCTCGCCGGGCCCCGCGCCCCACGCCGCGACGGAGGCGAAGGTCGGCACCACCTTGAGCGGCCGCGGCGTCAACGTGCCCTCGTTGACGAAGGCGAGCTCGTTCTCGTCCATCGGATCGGCGCCGAGCCCAATGCCGTAGGCATAGAGCATCACTTCGCGATCGGTGTAGGAATATTTCTGGCCGAGGTTTTTGAGGCCTTTGAGTTCGTCGTATCTGGCGGACATTTTTGTTTTCTCCCGAATGTCTTCGGCACCGCCAATTGAAGTGCCCTCTCCCCTTGTGGGAGAGGGCAGCGAGGACGGTGCAACAAACTCACTTGGGTGAGGGGTTGCTTCCGCAGTGAAAGCTTTCTCCGCGGAGCGATACCCCTCATCCGGCGCTCCGCGCCACCTTCCCCCACAAGGGGGGAAGGAAGAAACTAAGCCGGCGTAAAAAACGGCAGCGGCGCCCCGTCGGTCGGCTTGAACACCACCTTCACCTTCTGGCCGATCTTCAACGTCGTCAGATCGCAATCGACAAAATTGGTCTGGAGCGACGGCCCCTCCTTCAGCGCGACGTAGCCAATCGCGTAAGGACCGGTCGGCGACTTCCGCATCAAGCTGTAAGTGTAGATCGTGCCTTCGCCCGAAGACTCCTCCCACACCGTCTTGTCGGAGTAGCAGAACGGGCAGATCGCGCGCGGGAAGTAATGCGCCTCGCCGCAGGCGATGCAGCGCTTGATCATGAACTTGCCCTGCTTGGCCGCGTCCCAGAACGCGGCCGTCTCGGGGTTGGTCACCGGGGCCGGATATTTCTTGGCTTCGCTCATCACACGCGCTCCAGAATCGCCGTCGAGGCGGCATGACGAACACCCAAAAGCCCGCCGGTGCCGTGGGCGATGGCGAGATCGCAATTTTGCACCTGCACCTTCGGATGCGCCTCGCCGCGCAGTTGCCGCACGGCTTCGAGGATCTTGGTCATGCCGCCGCGGTTGACGGGATGGTTGCTGCAGAGACCACCGCCATCGGTGTTGAACGGCAGCTTGCCGACGCCCGAGATCAGATTGCCGTCGGCGACGAACTTGCCGCCCTCGCCCTTCTTGCAGAAACCGAGGTCCTCGAGCTGCATCAAGACGGTGATGGTGAAGCTGTCGTAGATCGAGGCGTATTTGATGTCCTTCGGCGTGATGCCGGCTTCCTCGAACGCACGCGGGCCGGACCAGATGCCGGCGGAGTATGTGAGGTCGAGGTCCTTGCCGCCGCGCGGACCCTTCATCGCCTCGCCATGGCCGATCAGCTTCACCAGCGGCTTCTTCAGGCTTTTTGCGATCTCGGGCGTCGTCACGATCAGCGCGCCGCCGCCGTCGGAGACGACGCAGCAATCCATGCGATGCAAGGGATCGGAGATCATCGGCGAGTTCAGGACGTCCTCGACGGTGACGACGTCCTTGAGCATCGCATGCGGATTGTATTGCGCATGGTGCGAGGCCGCGACCTTGATCCAGGCGAGCTGCTCGCTGGTGGTGCCATAGTCGTGCATGTGGCGCATGGCACACATGCCGTAGGCATTGTGCGTGGTCGCACCGTAAGCCGTCTCGAAATCGGCCTCGGCGCCGGCCGCGCGCGGCGGCATCGCGCCGGTACGCGGCTTGCCGGCCAGCGTGATCAGCGCGATCGAGCACTTGCCCGCGGCGATGGCTTCGGCGGCATGGCCGAGATGGATGATGTAGGAGCAGCCGCCGGTCTCGGTGGAATCGACATGGCGGAGTTTCTTGGTGTTGAGGCCCAGATAATCGACCATCGGCCAGGCGCCGCCCGGAGCGTCGCCCGCGCAGAAATAGCCGTCGACATCGTCCTTGCTGAGCCCGGCATCCTCGATCGCGCCCTTGGCGACCTCGGCATGGAGCTGCGCGGTGGATTTGTCCGGCGCGTGCCGGGTCGGGTGTTCGTAGATCCCGGCAATGTAGGCCTTGCCCTTGATGGTCAAATAAGGTCTCCGCTGGCGTTTCTCGCTTCCGGTTTTTTCTGAACCGCTGCCGCCCTGTTGGCAAGCGCGGAAATATTCCGCCGGGCGAGAGGGCAGCGGGTTGGCGCATCATCCGAGGTGCGGCGGGAGCGCCTCTGCTTCCGCAGTCGTCATTGCGAGCGCAGCGAACCAATCCAGGAATCTTTCCGCGGACGCATTTCTGGATTGCTTCGCTGCGCTCGCAATGACGGGGGCGACGGGCAGAACCCTAAAGGTGTTTTGCCCGACGGCACAAGCGGTTTCGTTTTATCGAAAAACGTTTTTTCGCGAAAACAACCCCATGCACAGTAGAGCGATCGTTGATTTCAAACAGGAAATCCTAGGCGGGCGAAGCGAAGCATGCCCACCCTCTTGCTATGCAATCTTGGTGAGATCGTGGGCACGGCGCTTCTCGCCTCTGCCCACTGTAGGAGATCGGGTTTGCGAAAACATAGCCACCGACACCATCGTATGGCTTACCGACTAATGCGGCCGAGGAGCCAAGAGCTTTGAAATCTTTGTCTCGGCCGCTCCAGCACCGAACAGGCCGTCACTGTCCAACCCCTGCAGGTCATCATAATCTGAAAGGAGCTCGGATGCGCTGCGAAGCGGATCAACGTCCGAGTACCGCACCAACCAAGCCTTCCTCGAGATGGGATCTCGCCTGACAAAGTCGGGGATTGGCCAATCTGCCCGATCCCAGTTGGGCACCTTGCCGATGATCACCCATCGCCCGTCAATCAGTCCTAGGTCTCCGAAGCGAATTCTCGTCACGGCTTGGTCAGGATGAAGGTGATCGAGCGTTGCCGACGCTGACGTTTCAAGACGCGGACCGAAAAAATAGCCCAGCAGAACCCTTCCCACGCGGGTCGACCTCGCGACGACTCCACGAGCAAATCCGCCGTTTCCGAGCGGCATTGCGAACACAGAGCCTTCTTCGTAGGGCAGCTTCATCTGCTGTCGATCGCACCGTACGTGACCTAGTTAGATTAGCAGCCCTCGCTGAAGGAACCTGGTGGGTTACGCAATCGCTAACCACCCCCAGACGTGCGACCACCTACTCCGCCGCGATCTGCCTCGGCGCCGGCGGCGGGTTGGCCAGATCGGCCGCTAGCTGGGCGTAGCGGGCCTTGGCGTCCGCGACGGCCTTCTCCTTCACCGGCCCGTAGCCGCGGATGCGGTCGGGCAACGACAGCAGCTCCACCGCGGTGTCGATCGTGAGCGGCGACAGCAGGCCGAGCACGGTGGCGACGTCCTTCTCGTAGCCGGCGATCAGATCGCGTTCGAGCTTGCGGTCGGCGCTGCGGCCGAAGATGTCGAGCGGCGTGCCGCGCAGCACCTTGAATTTCGCCAGCACGCGGAACACCGGAAGCATCCACGGGCCGAAGGCGCGCTTCTTCGGGCGGCCGAGCGCATCGACGCCCCTGCTGAGAATAGGCGGGGCAAGATTGAAGTTGAACTTGAAGTCGCCTTCGAACTGGTCGCGGAGCTGTTTTTCGAACGCGCCGTCGGTGTAAAGGCGCGCGACCTCGTATTCGTCCTTGTAGGCCAGCAGTTTTGCGTAGTTGACCGCAACGGCGCGTGTCAGCGCCTCGTCATAGCCGCCCTGCCTGGCGGCGTCGCTGACCTGGTCCACCAGCTTGCGGTAGCGCTTGGCCAGCCGGCCGTTCTGATAGGCAGTGAGATGCTTGGCGCGGTGCTCGATGAGTTCGTCGAGCGTCATGGCGTCCAGGGTCCTGGGCGCGACGGCCTCATCCGTTCCCTTCAGCATGCCGGCGAGGCGCTCGGGATCGGCGACCGCGAGCCGGCCGAGGCGGAAGGCTTCCTTGTTCATCTTGATCGAGACGCCGTTGACCTCGATCGCCTGCTCGATCGATTCCGCAGACAACGGCAAGAGGCCCTTCTGATAGGCGTAGCCCATCATCATCATGTTGGTGGCGATGCTGTCGCCGAGGAGCTGCTCGGCCGGCTTGGTGAAGTCGAAGAACACCGAATCCTTGTGCAGCGCGGTTTCCAGCAACCCGTTCAGCTTGCGGGTCTGGAAGTTGAAATCGCGGTTGAGAACGAAGTCGGCGGTGGGAATGACGTGGCTGTTGATGATGCCGCGGGTGCGGCTGCTGTCGCAGAGCGAGATGGTGTCCTTGGCAACCGCGACCACCTCATCGGCTGCGAGCACCACATCGGCCGTGCCGGTGACGATGCGCGAGCAGGTCACCTCGGCCGGATGATCCGACAGGCGGACGTGGCTCAGCACCGCCCCACCCTTTTGCGCCAGACCCGACATGTCGAGGATCATCGAGGCCTTGCCCTCGATATGGGCGGCCATGCCGAGCAGCGCGCCGATGGTCAGCACGCCGGTCCCGCCGACGCCGCCGACCGCGATGTTGTAGGGCTTGTCCAGGTTCGGGCGCGATGCCGGCTCGGGCAGCGCGCCGATATCGCCGACGCCGGCCGGCGCACGCTTGCGCATCTTGCCGCCGTCGACGGTGACGAAGGACGGGCAAAAGCCTTTGACGCAGGAATAATCCTTGTTGCAGGTCGACTGGTTGATGGCGCGCTTGCGGCCGAACTCGGTCTCCAGCGGCTCGACCGAAATGCAGTTCGATTGCACCGAGCAATCGCCGCAGCCTTCACACACCGCCGGATTGATGAGTACACGGCGCGCCGGATCCTCCATCGTGCCACGCTTGCGGCGGCGGCGCTTCTCGGCGGCGCAAGTCTGCACGAAGACGATCGCGGACGCGCCCTTGACCTTGCGCAGGGTTTTCTGCACCGCGTCGAGCTCGTCACGATGCGCGGTCTTGACGCCGGGCGCGATCTCGTTCGCCGGATAGGCGTCGGGATTTTCCGAGACCAGGTAGATCTCGCGGATACCTTCGCTGTGAAGCTGGAAGGTGATCTGCTGCGGCGACAATTCGCCGTCGACATGCTGGCCGCCGGTCATCGCGGTCGCGTCGTTATAGAGGATCTTGTAGGTGATGTTGGCGCCGGAGGCGATCGCCTGGCGGATCGCGAGGCTGCCGGAGTGGAAATAGGTGCCGTCGCCGAGATTGGCGAACACGTGCTCTTCCTTGGTGAAGGGGGCGACGCCGACCCACGGCACACCCTCGCCGCCCATGTGGGTGAAGGTCTCGGTGGAGCGATCCATCCACAGTGCCATGAAGTGGCAACCGATGCCGGCAAAGGCGCGACTGCCTTCGGGCACCTTGGTCGATGTGTTGTGCGGGCAGCCGGAGCAGAAATACGGAGTGCGGGCGACAGGCGCGGTCGCCTGCATTTGCGACGCCTGACGGCCGTTGAACCAATCGGCCTTCGCGCGCAGCATCGTTGCAATTTCGGGATTGAGATCAAGTCGGAGCAGACGCTCGGTGAGCGAGCTGGCCAGTGAGGCGACGCTGAGTTCTTCGGCAAAGGGGAGGAAGCGCTTGTCGTGGTCGTCCATCTTGCCGATGATGCGGGGACGGACATCGTCGCGCCAGTTGAACAGCTCCTGCTTCACTTGATTTTCGACGATCTCACGGCGCTCTTCGATGATGAAGATTTCCTCGAGGCCCACGGCGAATTGCCTGACGCCTTCCGGCTCCAGAGGCCAGGGCATGCCGATCTTGTACAATCGAAGTCCGATCTTGGCGGCGACCTCGGGTGTGATCCCGAGCTCCCGCAGCGCCTGCCGGATATCCTCGTAGCTCTTGCCGGACGCCATGATGCCATAGCGGGCATTCGGCGAGTCCATGGTGATGCGATTGACCTTGTTGGCGCGCGCAAAGGCGATCGCGGCAAAGCCCTTGTAGTCCTGCAAGCGGCGGTCCTGGGCGAAGCGGTCGTCGGGCCAGCGCAGATTGAGGCCGCCTTCGGGCATCTCGAAATCGGTCGGGATCACGAACGGCGTCATCTCGTCGGTGAGGTCGATCTCGGCGGTGGTCTCCACGGTCTCGGTGATCACCTTCATGCCGACCCAGCAGCCCGAGTAGCGCGACATCGCGATACCGAGAAGACCCATCTCGATCATCTCGTGGACGCTCGAGGGGTAGAGATAGGGCATCAGCGCCGACATGAAGGCGTGGTCGGACTGATGCGGGACCGTCGAGGATTTTGCGCCGTGGTCGTCGCCGGCGAGACACAAGACGCCGCCGTTTTTGGCGGAGCCCGCGGCATTGCCGTGGCGGAAGACGTCGCCGCAGCGATCGACGCCGGGGCCCTTGCCGTACCAGATGCCGACCACGCCGTCATACTTGGCGCCGGGCGAGAGGTTGAGCTGCTGCGAGCCCCAGACCGCGGTCGCGGCCAGGTCCTCGTTCACGCCGGGCTGGAACTTGATATTGTACTGCTCGAGATGTTTTCGCGCGGCGAAGAGCTGCTGGTCGTAGCCGCCGAGGGGCGAGCCGCGATAGCCGGAGATGAAGCCCGCGGTGTTCAACCCCGCGGCACGGTCGCGCCGGATCTGGGCCATCGGCAGCCGGACCAGGGCCTGAATGCCCGTCGTGAAAATATGTCCGGTGTCCTGGGTGTATTTCTGATCGAGACTGATCGGACCCTGGTTGATGCCCATTATGTCCTCTTCCGCCCTTTTGAGCGCTTGGCTGCTTAAGCCGTTGCCTGCCCGTTGTTTTTAGCTAGGGCGCGCCGACCATTTCCGCCACTCTATGTCGGATATTTCACGCTCCGCATCACAATTCTGGACCAAAGGCAGCGCCGGGTAAAAATCGCAATTTCGTGGCTGCATTGGCATCCGCGATTTTCATTTTGTGTCACCATACCCCCGCCGTCGCGCAACGAATTGACGCCTGGTCATCTGGGACGGCGTCGATGGATCGCAGGAGAGGCTTTCGATGCGGACGATTCTGGCTGGCCTGGCTCTCGTGGCTCTGGCGTTGTGCAGTGCGGTTGCGAACGCGGCCGTCGCTGTCGAGCCGTCGCCGGAGCTGATCGCCACCGGCAAGGCGCTGGTGGAGGCCGGCGACTGTGGCGGCTGCCACACCGCCGATCCGGCCAAACCGTTCGCGGGCGGAAAGCGCATCGACACGCCGTTCGGCGCGATCTACGCGCCGAACCTGACGCCGGACCGCGACACCGGCATCGGCGCCTGGACCGATGCCGACTTCACCCGCGCCGTGCGCACCGGCGTCGCGCCCGACGGCTCCAATTATTACCCGGCGTTTCCCTACCCCTATTTCACGCGGATGACGAAGGACGACACGCTGGCGATCCGGGCCTATCTCGGAACGCTCGCGGCCGTCACGAGCCGCAACAAGCCGCCGGAACTGCGCTGGCCCTTTAGCTATCGCGGCCTGATGCGGATCTGGAACATGGTGTATTTCAAGCCCGGCCTGTTCGAGCCGGACCAGAGCCAGAGCGCGGCGTGGAATCGGGGCGGTTACCTCGTCACCGGGCTCGGTCATTGCGGCGCCTGCCATACGCCGAAGAACTATTTTGGCGCGGACAAGCAGGCGCAGGCCCTCGCGGGCAACGAGGTCGGCGGCTGGTACGCGCCACGGCTCGATGGCGCCACTCGCACCGGGCTGAGATCGTGGAGCGTCGAGGACGTCACCGAATATCTTCAGAGCGGGCGCAACGCCAGGAGCCATGCCAGCGGGCTGATGGCGGAGGTGGTCGTCAACTCGACCTCGAAGATGAGCGATGCCGACGTGCGCGCGATCGCGGTTTACCTGAAGAACCTGCCGCCAGCGCGGCGTGAGACGATCGTGACGCCGCCTGACGATGCCGAGATGAAGGCTGGCCAGGCCGTCTACGCCAAGCTCTGCGTCGCCTGCCATGAGGCCGACGGCACAGGCGCACCACGCATCTATCCGCCGCTGCCCGCCAACGCGCTGCTGCAATCGGTCAATCCGTCCTCGACCTTACGCATCATCCTCGACGGCGCCCACACCGTGACCACGCCGCGCGCGCCCAACACCGGCGAGATGCCGGCCTATTCCAACCAGCTGTCTGACCAAGAGGTCGCGGCGGTGACGAACTATATCCGCAATTCCTGGGGCAACGCCGCGCCGCTGGTGACGCCGGCGCAGGTGGCAAGGGCGCGGAAGCAGGAGCCGTAAAGAACGAACCTCGCGCCGCGGCGACGGTATGCTCCCTCGCCCCGTTCTTACGGGGAGAGGGTTGGGGTGAGGGGCTGCTTCAGCGAAGATAGTGACAGTTGGACTCGCGGAGACTCCCCCTCACCCGCCACGCTTCGCGCGTCGACCTCTCCCCGCAAGCGGGGCGAGGTAAGAAAGAAGACCTACCGCTCCTCCTCCTCCTCCTCCTCCGTGAACACGAATTTCGGCATCTCCCATTTGTAGCGCACCGCCAGCAGGCGGAAGCTGATGCCGAGGACGAACGTCAAAATGGTCCAGAGCTCGGCGTTCAGCTTGAGACCGAACGCGGTCGCATAGAACAGTCCCGTCACCACCGAGACGCTGGCGTAAAGCTCGGAGCGGAACAGCAGCGGCACGTCGTTGCAGAGCACGTCGCGCAACACGCCGCCGGCGCAACCGGTCACCATGCCGGAGACGATGACGATCGGCAGCGTGGCATCCATCTGCCAGGCGATGTCGCAGCCGGTCATCGTGAAGACGACGAGGCCGATGGCATCGAGCACGATGAAAGCCAGTTTCAGCCGGTGCACCAGGCGCGCCATCAGGATGGTGAGGAAGGCGGCGCCTCCGGCCAGTGCGAGGTAGATGGGATTCTGCACCCAGGCCAGCGGATAATGCCCCAGGAAGAGATCGCGCAATGTGCCGCCGCCGAGCGCCGTGATGCAGCCGAGGAAGCAGACGCCGAGCCAATCCATGCTGCGGCGGCCGGCAGCGAGCGCGGCGGTCATGCCTTGCGCCGCGACCGCGACCAGCGACAACAGATGCAGCACGCTATCGCTCGGCGGCAAGCTCCACATCGCTTTGTTCCCTTCCGTCAGCGGAGCTTACGCTTCAGGTTCCCCAGCGAACAGGTTCCCGATTCCCGCCGCGGGCGCAACATGCGACGAAAGCATTAAGGAGGGCGGAACAGAATCTCGCATCCACGGGTTGTCCCGCCGCAATAATCGAGGAGAACCAATCGATGGCTGACGACCGTTTTATCAACGATCCGTACCGCCCGAATCTCGCCGATGATGAGTATCGCAATGCGGCGCGACGGGATGCCCAGCTTCAGGTCGACCCGGAGCTTGGCGAAGGCCCCGCCTCCAGCGGCAAAGTAGCCCTGTTCGCAGTGGCAATCGCCTTGGTGCTGGGCGCTGTGTTCTATGGCCTGAACAACACCGGCACCAGCAACCAGGCCAGCACCACGCCGGCGACGCAGACCGCGCAGCAGGCACCGGCCACCAATCCGGCCGCCCCCCCCGGCATGCGCGACGTGACGCCGCGCACCAACACCGGACCGGGCGTGACCACGGGCGCCGCGCCGAGCAGGCCGGCCCCGGATACGCCGGCACCGGCTGACGGCGCGAAGTAACGATTTGCAACAATATGCGACAGCGGCGGGATTTCAGGTCCGCCGCTTTCGTTTGTCTTCAGCTGAAGATCTTGTTGAGCTCGCCGCCGGGATAGCCGCTGCCGAGTTCGGTGAACGTCCCGTTCTCCGCCATCTCCTTCGCGGCGCGCATGAAGCCGCCCCAGGCGGCGCGAGCGAGTGAACCGCCGACGCTGATCCGGCGCACGCCAAGATCGGCAGCTTCCTGCAACGACAGCCCGGAGCCGCCGATCAGCAGGTTGAACGGTTTGGGTGCGACAGCCTTCACCACCGCGGCGATGTCCTCGCGGCTCTTCAGGCCCGGCGCGTAAAGGCAATCGGCGCCGGCATCGGCGTAAGCGGCGAGCCGGTCGATGACGAGCTTGAGGTCGGTCACGCCCCAAAGGTACGCCTCGCAGCGGCCGACCAAGAGCACGCCACTATCGCCGATCGCCTTGCGCGACGCCTGGATGCGCTCGACTGCGAGCGCGCGCTCGTAGATCGGCTTGTCCTTGTCGCCGGTAGAATCCTCGATCGACAGGCCGGCAACGCCGGTGCGCACACAGCGCTCGACATTGTCCGCGACCTTGTCCGGCTCAACCGCAAAGCCGCCCTCGAAATCCGCGTTCACGGGGATGTCGACGGACGTGCTCAATACCGCCAGATGCTGACATACGTCCTCGACGGAGACGTGGTTGTCGGCCTTGCCGATGGTCCAGGCAAAGCCCGCACTCGACGATGCGAGTGCCTTGAAACCGAGATGCTGCAACGCTTTCGCGCTGCCGACGTCGACCGGATTGGGCAGGATGAAGCAGCCGCTCTCGTGCAGCTTCCTGAAGGTCGTGCGCTTGTCAGCAGTTGTCACGTGCATGTTTCTCTCCCTTGTTGGCCGCGCAGAGATGGGGACGTGCCGCCGCGCGCGCTAGTGCGCGTCGTGCACCGCGCGGCTGTCCTTTGGCGCCTGCTCGCGATCATTCATGCTGTAGTCGCGGATGACGCTGGCGATACGCAAGTGATAATCGGCGAAGATTTTTGCGCGGCCCTTGGCCTGGGTGCGGCGGTGCTCCATCGTGTTGCGCCAGGCTTGTACGGCCGCCTCGTCCCGCCAGAACGACAGCGACAAGATCTTGCCCTTGTCGGTCAGGCTCTCGAAACGTTCGACCGAGATGAAGCCGTCGATGGTTTGCAGGATCGGCTTGAGGTCGGCCGCGAGGTCGAAATAATCCTGGCGGTGTTCCGGCTTCGGCCAGACCTCGAAGATCACGGCGATCATGGGCATCTCTCCTGTCGTTGATGGCCTACGATACCACTTACAAAACCACTTGGCGCAGAAACGTGCGCTCTTCCGCGAGGATGAATTTGTGCTCCTCGGCGAAGTGGAAGTTCGCCATGCCTTCCGTATCCTGACGCAGCCGGGCGCGATAGGCCTCATACGCAGCCAGACTCTCGAACGTGATCAGCGCAAACGCGATATTGTTGGTGCCCTCGTGCGGCATGAAATAGCCGATCAGATCGCCGCCGCATTTCGGGATGATGGTGAGCCAGCGCTTCGAATACTCCTCGAACTGCGCGCGCTTGAAGGGATCGAGCTGGTAGCGGATGAAGACGGTGATGGACATGATGGGCTCCTGATTTATCGTTGCGAAACGCGTGAGCGACACCGCCGCCGCTAAAGCACTGGATTGCTTCGCTTCGCTCGCAATGACGTGTTTACGGGAGACACGCTACGCGCTTGCCCCACCGCAATGCTTCGGCTACCATCGAAGCATGAAATCAGGTCCTGACATCGCCATGATCGCCTCGCTCGTCGGCGATCCCGCACGCGCCAACATGCTCACGGCGCTGATGAACGGCCGCGCGCTCACCGCAAGCGAGCTGGCGCAGGAGGCCGGCATCACGCCGCAGACCGCGAGCTCGCATCTTTCCAAGCTCGAGGCCGGTGGCCTGATCGAGCCGGAGAAGCAAGGCCGCCACCGCTACTACCGCCTCACCGACGACGACGTCGCCGGCGTGCTGGAGGGCCTTGCGGGCCTTGCCGCACGGACCGGCCATATGCGCGTGCGCACCGGGCCGAAGGATCCGGCGCTGCGGCGTGCCCGGATCTGCTACGACCATCTCGCCGGCGACCTCGGCGTGCAGATGCTCGACACCCTGCGCGCGCAAAACCTGGTCAGGCAGAAGAAGCAGGAGATCGAGCTGACGGCGGAGGGCGAGCGCTTCCTGGCCAAGCATTTGCAGATCTCGCCCGACATGCTCGCCCATCCGCGCCGGCCGGTCTGCAAGGCCTGCCTCGACTGGAGCGAGCGGCGCCACCATCTCGCCGGCACGCTGGGCGCCGCGATGATGCAGCGTTTCGCCGAGCTGAAATGGGCTGCACGCGACGCCACGCCCGGCAGCCGCGTGGTGAATTTTACGCGCACCGGCGAGAAGCAGTTCGCTGCGTTGTTCGGTGATGGGCGGGACTAAACACAACTGCGTGTGAGCGACGTCTCTCGCTTGACCCGGCCAACCACGTGTTTATGGCCACGTTGTCACACACAGAGACCCCCATGATCCGCCTCCTTCCGACCGCGCTCGCCGCCGTCCTCATCGCCTCTCCGCTCACCTCCACCCACGCCGCCGACGCCGCCCCGCGCGAGCCTTACGGCATCGCGCTCGAAGGCTTTGCCTATCCCTATCCCGTACACCTGCTGCCTCTGACCAATGACGGCGAGCAGCTCAGCATGGCCTATATGGACGTGCCGCCTGCGCAGCCGAACGGCCGCACCGTCGTGCTGCTGCACGGGCGCAATTTCCCGTCGAGCTACTGGGCGCCTGTTATCAAGATGCTGAGCGAGGCCGGCTTCCGCGTCGTGGTGCCGGACCAGATCGGCTTCGGCAAATCCTCCAAGCCGATCGGCGAATTGCATTTCGACACTCTGGCGCGCAACACCGTCGCGCTGCTCGATCACCTCAAGATCGACAAGGCCGAGATCGTCGCCCATTCGCTCGGCGGCATGCTGGGCGTCCGCATCGCCCGCGCCTTTCCCGACCGCGTCGCCCACCTCATTCTGACGGCCCCGATCGGGCTGGAAGACTACCGCCTCTATGTGCCGCCGACGCCGACCGAGAAGATCATCGAGACCGAGGACAAGCTCACGGCCGATGGCTATCGCAAGCAGCTCCAGACCAACTATGCGATCAAGCTGCCGGCGGAGGCGATCACGCCGTTCATCGATGCCCGCTTCAACGTCAAGGGCAGCCCTGATTATTCGCGCTGGCTGCGCGCCTTCGTCAGTTCCGGCCAGATGATCTATCGCGAGCCGGTGGCGCACGAGATCGCACTGATCACCGAGCCGACGCTGTTCATCATGGGTGCCGACGACCACAACGCACCGGGCCGACCGAACGCGCCCGAGGCGCTGCGCGCGAAAATGGGAGAGAACGCCGAGCTGGCGAAGGCACTCGCGGCGAAGATGCCGAATGCGCGGGCCGAGGTGATCCCGGACACCGGCCATCTCGTCTTCCTGGAGGCGCCTGAGAAGTACAAGGAGCTGGTGCTGGGTTTTCTCGGCCGCTAGCGTCATTGCTGTCGTCCGGAGCCGCGTGCGGGGAATGTTCATGCCGCATTCAGGTCATGATTGGCAGATTTGGCTGGCGTCGTGTCGGCATGTTGCGATTTTAACGTGTCGAATCGTGTCTTTTGATTCATGGTGCGCCGAAAGCGCCAAGCCCTCCTAGAACCCGCCCCCAAAGCCTACCCCCCAAGGACGAGAAGGAAGATCAAATGAAATACCTGTTCGCCGCCGTGATGCTCGCCAGCGCGGTCGTTGGTTTCAGCGAGGCGGCCAGCGCCGCCGGCGGTTGCGGCCCCGGCTGGTATCGCGGCGCCTATGGCGGCTGCCGCCCGATGCGTGGTCCGGTCGTTGTCCGTCCGGGTCCGATCGTGGTTGCGCCGGCCCCTGTCGTGGTCGTGCCGCGCGCGCGCGTGTGCCCCTATGGCTTCCGCTGGTACGCCGGCCGCTGCCGCCCGTTCTGATCTCGTTTTTCGCATAGCGAAATGGCCGCGCGGCGAAAGCCTGCGCGGCCATTTTCTTTCGAGCGCCTGACGTCGCACCGGGATGTTTCGAATCAGAACGGGGACCGCGATCGCGGTCCCCGTTCAAGCCTCGCTTAGCGCGACGCTTACCAATGGCGGCGGTGCCAGCGCCGGCGATGCCAGCCCCAGTGACGGCGGCGCCAACCCCAATGACGGTGATGGCCGTGCCAGTGCACCTGCTCCGGCTTCAACTGCGCGGCTTCATCGCTGCTCGTGACTGCGGGATGAGCGTCGGGATTGCCTTGCGGCATCCTGCCATCACCGAGCGGCTGCGGCGCCAGCGGCGCGGCCTGCGCGGCGGTCGTGAACGCGGCAGCTCCGGCTGCGACACCGATTGCAAATTTTAAAAAGTTCCGGCGCTCCATGACTTCTTTCCTCTTGGACGGTCGTGCCAGTGATGCAGAGGCGAGTGTCGTGGTGACGACATGAACCGAAGCTGAATCGCGCGTTCAGCTTCGTTGCGCAGGTGACAGGAGAATTCGCAGCGCAGGTAAGCCCGGTGCTCTATTTCCCGAACTCCTGCGCCAGCACCAGCAACTCGCGCGTGCGCGTCACGTCGGGCCAATCGCGCTCGAAATCCGCCACCAGCTGCGTCAGCGCATCGCCCTTCAGCATGGCCTGCAGCGCAGCCTCGCTCTCGAACTGATACATCGCCTGATGCAGTGACGGATCGTCGAGGCTCCAGAACCGCCAGGCCTTAGCCGCACCGAACGCCTTCATCGCGTCGGGCAGATGTTCCGTCTCGTACCATCTATCGAAGGCGGCGCGCCTGCCGGCATCGGTGATGATGGCGCGGACGACGAAGAAGGCTGACGGCATCGGATTCCCTCCTGTTGTTTGGGGTGAGACTAGCCGGTGATGTCGCGGACAACAAAAAAGAGTGGCACCGGTGTCGGAATGTGCGCCCTTCGCTCGTCCTTTGCTTCGAACCAGGACACGGAGACAGCAAATGGCCGACCTCACCCTGACCACTTTCAATTGGGTTCCCGAACCACCGCGAGGCTGGGTGCGCGATCTTCGCGTGCGCTGGGCCCTGGAAGAAGCCGCCTTGCCCTATCGCGTCGCCAGCGTGCCGTTCGACGACCGCGGCGCTGCGCATCTCGCGCACCAGCCGTTCGGCCAGGTGCCATGGCTGACCGACGGCGACATCTCCATCTTCGAGACCGGCGCGATTCTGTTGCATCTTGGCGAGCTCAGCGAGAAGCTGATGCCCAAAGACCCGCGCGGCCGCGCCGAGACGACGAAATGGGTATTCGCGGCGCTCAATTCGGTGGAGATGGCCAGCCTGCCTTGGGGAATGTCGAAGTTCATGGGACATCCGACCGACACGGCGGCCTGGAAATTCGTGGACGACTTCCTCAAGCTTCGGCTCAAGCATCTCGAGCCGGCGCTGGCGGCGCGCGAGTGGCTCACGGGCTCCTTCTCCGTCGCCGACATCCTGATGGCCGACGTGCTGCGCCTCGTCGATCATTTTGACGGGCTCACGGAGCATCCGGCCTGCCGCGCCTACGTCGCGCGCGCCACCGCCCGCCCGGCCTTCGCCAAGGCCCACGCCGACCAGATGGCGCATTTCGCTGCGGCGGATGCGGCGCGCTGACGCGGCGTGGGGTGTGACGCACCTCACATAATTAATTCGGCGACGGCCCTAGGCTCACAGCCATCAAATCAACCCCTGCGGAAGGTGACACATGGCCCGCATCGCATATCTCAGAGACCAGCTTGCCCGCGCTGAAAGACTGGCAAAGGCGATCCTCGACCGCCAAACCGCGGAACAGCTTCAGGCGTTCGCAGCCGAATGCCGCGAGGAGTTGCAGGTGCTGTCGCGCAGGGCTGCCGCGTAAGGCTGGCGCGCTACACAAGCTTCATCGGCGTATCGGCGACCACGCGAAGGTCGATGCGGCTGATCAGTTGAGACCGAAGCGCCTCAGCGTCGTCGATCGCACTCTCCGTCTGCCGCAACGTGCTGACGTTCGAGCCAAGCGAGACGATCCCGCCGAGCACCAGAGCGATCGAGCCGAGCGCGGCGGTCTGCCCCATCCCGAACAAGCCGAGGATCGTGATCAGCAATAGCGCAGCGCCGCCGCCGATGGCGAGCTTGGATGCCAGGATGTACTTCCGACATCGCTCGGCGATCTCGGCCAACGCCTCGATACGCGCTTCGATGTCTGATATCTCGTCGGTCGGATCGTCGGTCATTCGATTTGGATCGAGGATGCCAAGTCAGAAACAGAATCTGTAGCCCGCATGAGCGAAGCGACATGCGGGACTTGGATAGAAAACCCGGATGTCGCTTCGCTCATCCGGGCTACAAGTGCGCTTACAACGGCAAATTGTCGTGCTTCTTCGCCGGCGTTTCCACCTTCTTGTCCTTCAGCATCGACAGCGCCCGCGCGATCCGCTTGCGGGTCGAGTGCGGCATGATGACGTCGTCGATGTAGCCGCGCTCGGCGGCGATGAAGGGCGACAGGAAGCGGTCTTCGTATTCCTTGGTGCGCGCGGCGATCTTGTCGGGGTCGCCGATGTCGGCGCGGAAGATGATTTCGACCGCGCCCTTGGCGCCCATCACCGCGATCTGGGCGGTCGGCCAGGCGTAGTTCATGTCGGCGCCGATCTCCTTGGAGGCCATGACGTCGAAGGCGCCGCCATAGGCCTTGCGGGTGATGATGGTAACCAGCGGCACGGTGCACTGTGAGTACGCGAACAAGAGCTTGGCGCCATGCTTGATCAGGCCGCCATATTCCTGCGCGGTGCCCGGCAGGAAGCCCGGCACGTCGACGAAGGTGACGATCGGGATGTTGAAGGCATCGCAGAAGCGCACGAAGCGTGCCGCCTTGCGCGAAGCGTCAGAGTCGAGCACGCCGGCCAGCACCATCGGCTGGTTGGCGACGAAGCCCACCGTGCGGCCGGCGATGCGGCCGAAGCCGGTGACGATGTTCTTGGCAAAGGCATCCGCAATCTCGAAGAAGTCGCCCTCGTCCACGACCTTCAGGATCAGCTCCTTCATGTCGTAGGGCTTGTTCGGATTGTCGGGGATCAGCGTGTCGAGCGACATGTCGACCCGGCCGATGTCGTCGAAGCTCGGCCATTCCGGCACGCCGTCGGTGTTGTTGGACGGCAGGAAGTCGATCAGGCGCCGCATCTGCAACAGCGTCTCGACGTCGTTCTCGAAGGCGCCATCGGCGATCGAGGAGCGCGTGGCGTGCACGGAGGCGCCGCCGAGCTCTTCCGCCGTGACGACCTCGTTGGTGACGGTCTTCACCACGTCGGGACCGGTGACGAACATGTAGCTGGTGTTCTTCACCATGAAGATGAAGTCGGTCATCGCGGGCGAATAGACGTCGCCGCCGGCGCAGGGGCCCATGATGACGGAGATCTGCGGGATCACGCCGGAGGCGAGCACGTTGCGGCGGAACACATAGGAATAGCCGGCGAGCGCTGCGACGCCCTCCTGGATGCGGGCGCCGCCGGCGTCATAGAGGCCGATGATGGGCGCACGCGCCTTCATCGCCATGTCCTGGAGCTTTGTGATCTTCAGCGCGTGCGTTTCCGACAGCGAGCCGCCGAACACCGTAAAGTCCTTGGCGAAGACAAACGTCTTGCGGCCGTTGACGGTGCCCCAGCCGGTGACGACGCCGTCGCCGGGCACCTTGTTCTTCTCCATGCCGAACTCGGTGGAGCGGTGCTCGACGAACATGTCGAATTCCTCGAACGATCCCTTGTCGAGCAAGAGCTCGATGCGCTCACGTGCGGTCAGCTTGCCGCGGGCGTGCTGCGCCTCGATGCGCTTCTCGCCGCCGCCGAGCTTTGCGCCGGCGCGACGGTCTTCAAGGGCGTCCAGGATATTCTTCATTTGCTCCCGCCAGTTCTTAGCCTAAATGCGATTGCCGGGGTTCTAACACGGCATTTTGCGGGCCGGGAAGCGGCTTTCCGCGCCGCAGGGCTGCCTTGCCGCAGCGGGAAAGCGCAAGGAATTTCAAGGTTTTGCCTGGGAGACGAGCATGACCGAAGGAGCGGCCGAGACCGGCGCGGCGACCGGCGGCGTCAACATCCTGCTGCGGCTGGAGGGCCTGACCCTGTTTGTGGGGATGGTGATGCTCTACTGGGCCTGGGACGGCTCATGGCTGGTGTTCGCCCTGCTGTTCTTCGTCCCCGATCTCAGCTTCCTGGCATACCTGTCGGACGCAAAACTCGGCGCGATGGTCTACAACGCCGCCCACAGCTACATGGCGCCGGTCGCGCTGCTGACGCTCGGCTTCGGCCTCGCCTCGCCGCTCACCCTGTCCATCGCCTTGATCTGGCTCGCCCATATCGGCATCGACCGGGCGCTGGGCTACGGCCTGAAATATTCGGCCGGCTTCGGCTTCACCCATCTCGGCCGGATCGGCCGGCAGAAGGATACCTGACCCCACGCGCTGCCCGTAATTTGGCGGCCCGGCCCGGTTGACCGGACCTGCCGATTCAGGCTTGCTCACGTTTACGATCAGGCGCCGAATGTTGCGTGAGCTCAGTCGGTACGGCGGCGGTCATCATTTCCGGCTGCAAGCATCACCCCATGTCCGCGACGGTCGTTCCCCTGCCGCCGAACTCGTCGTCCGAAACCACCGACTTCCTGCGGCGCATGGCCAGCATGGTGTCGGGGCGGAACGGCGAGATGCTGCTGCGCGCGGCCGCGCTGATCGACTCGCTGACGCAACGGGCGATGTCGGCGGAACGCCTCTATCACCGGGAGCACGAAGAGAACACGCGCAACAGCGAGCTGCGCGAGGCCGGTGAGATGGCGTCCGACGCCATGGTCAAGCAAATCGACGGGCTGCGCAGCCAGCTTGCCGAGGTCACCGCGGCCGCAGCGGCCGAGCGCGCGGCATTCGATGCCGAGCGCGGCAAGCTGCTCGGCCTGATGCAGCACGCCGAGAGCCATATCGGCCAGCTCACAAGCGAGCTGGAGACGCTGCACGCCTCCGTCGACAGCTTCAACGAGACCGCAATCTCCGTGCCGATCGAGGTGCTGCGGCTGGCGCGCACCCAGTTCGATTTCCTCTCCGCCGGCTTTGCCCGCAAGGGCGACGTGATCTCGCAGGCGATGAGCGAGATTGGCGGTTTTGCGATCGACCAGGCGCTGACGGTGAAGAAGGCCGATCCCGCCTGAGGCGAACCGCCGGCTTGCGTCAATTTGACAGCGCGCAGGCCTGTTGTTCTACTCACTGAAAATCACGGGGGAGGATCCGATGCCGACGGCATTCCGCGTCGCCATGGCGCTCTGCATTTCAACGCTGTTCGCCGGCATGGGCGCCAACGCGCAATCGCTTCCCAGGGAAGTCGCTACCCGCGCCGAGATCTACCCGATCCCCTCGCTCACCCTCTCCGATCAGCAATTCCTCAGCGGCGACGCCGCGGCCGGAAAGCCGGTGACAGTCGCCGGCGAACTGCGCGTGGCGCAAGGCAGCGGAAAACTCCCCGTCGTGGTGCTGATGCACGGCTCGAGCGGCGTCGGCGCCACCACCGAGGCCTGGGTGCACGCGTTCAACGCCATGGGCATCTCGACCTTCGTGATCGACGGCTTTACCGGCCGCGGGCTGACGGTGGTGGGGCCGAACCAGGCCCTGCTCGGCCGGCTCAACCTCGTCATCGACATCTACCGCTCGCTGGAGATCCTCGCGAAACATCCCCGCGTCGATCCCGATCGCATCGTGCTGATGGGCTTTTCACGCGGCGGACAGGCGACGCTCTATGCGAGCCTCGACCGCTTCCACAAACTTTGGAACAAGTCCGGCATCCAGTTCGCCGCCTACATTCCGTTCTACCCCGACTGCTCAACGACCTATCAGAACGACACGGACATCGCCGCGCGCCCGATTCGCATCTTCCACGGCGCGCCCGACGACTACAATCCCGTCAAGAGCTGCAAGGCTTTCGTCGAGCGACTCAAGACGGCCGGCCGCGACGTGGTGCTGACCGAATACCCCAACAGCGCGCACGGTTTTGACAGTGGGTTGCTCGGCGTCAGTACCGTCGCCGTGTCCACGGGTGCGCAGACCGTGCGCAACTGCCAGATCCGCGAAGGCGACGGCGGCGTGCTGATGAATGCCGATACGAAAGCGCCGTTCACCTACCAGGATGCCTGCGTCGAGCTCAATCCGCATGTCGGCGGCAATCCAACGACTGCCGCCGAGTCGCGCAAGGCCGTGGAGGAGTTTTTGCAAGTGTTGTTCAAGCTGGGTTAGGCCAGCGCGACATACTCCGTCATTGCGAGCGAAGCGAAGCAATCCAGAATCTTTCCGCCGAGGCAGTCTGGATTGCGTCGTCGCAAGGGCTCCTCGCAATGACGGAGGCTACGGCTCGCCCGGCTTGAACGGCTCCTGCTTGTCCGGCGGCACGGTCTCCTCCGCCATTGCCAGCAGCATCGCGACCATCACGTAATTGCCGGCGACTGCGGTGAGGTCGACAATCTGCTGGTCATTGAACACCTTCTTCGCGCGCGCATAGGTTTCGTCGCCGACCTTCTTCGTCGTGGTGAGCTCGGTGACGAAGTCGTACACGACGGCCTCGTCCTCGGCCATCTTCGCAGGCCGCTTATTGGCCTTGAGCTCCGCGATGATGTTGGGCGACAGGCCCGCCTTCGCCGCGAGCGGCGCATGGGCGTACCACTCGACCTGCGAGCGCCATTGCCGCCCGATGATCAGGATCGCGAACTCGTTGAGCTTTGTCGGGACCGAGGTCTCCCAGCGCAGATAGTGGAACAGGTCGAACAGGCGCTGGCCGAGCACCGGGCTGCGGATCATCGGATTGTAGGGACCGCCGATGCCGACGCTCGAGACCTTCATGATCTGCTCGCCGAGCGGTTTCTGCTTGGCATCGAGCTGGTCCATGGTGAGTTGCGGAAAGCGCGGCTCCCTGCTGCTGGCGGGGCCGGCAAACATCGTGGCGGCGAGCCAGCCGCCCGCCGCGGCGAGTGTGAGCGACGACAGCCAGAGTGGCGTTGAGTTCATGTTGTCCTCCCGGTTCTTCTTGACCGGGGGATGCTAGTCGAGCAACGCCAGCGTGATAGCGCTAGATCGCGCCGATCTCGGCAAGGCAGGCTTGCGTCAGGGGCATGCGCTCGCCGACCAGACGCGGCTCCTTGCAGTCCATATTGAGCGCGAACACGGTGTGCGCTTCGCCCTTCTCGGCCCAGCCCACCATCCAGCCAAGCGACGGCTCGCCGCGCTCGGCGCCAAGCAGCCCGGACTTGGCGCGAATGACGCTATCGCCGACCTTGGTCACCGGCAGGATGTCAGCGACGAGATCCTGGCTGCGTTTCGAGATCGGCAGCGCGCGGCGGCGCAGCCTGTCGACGAAATCGACCTGCTCGACCGGATCGATGCGCAAGGCGCCGGTGAGCCAGAAGTGGTCGATGCCGCCGCCGATGTCGCGATTGCCATAGTCGAACAGATCGACATACTTCTGCATGCGCTCTTGCCCGATCCGGCGCGCAATCTCCTGATAGACCGGCACCGCGCTGACGAGAATCGCGCTGCGCAGCGTGTGGTCCTTGTTCCAGGCCTCAATCGGACGCTTCACGCCATCCCAGGGAAATACATCCTTGTCGGGGTCAGTGACGACGCCAGTTTCGAGCGCGATCAGCGAGTTCGGTATCTTGAAGGTCGAAGCCGGCAGCTTGGCCTCGCCCGAACGTTCCCTGTCGCTCGCCACGACCAGATAGTCCTCGACCTTGTAGCCGACGAAGGTGCCTGATGTGCCGAGATCGGTGAAGCGCTTTGCCAGGCTGTCACGGATTTCATTTCGCGGTGGCGCGACGTGAGCGAGTGTGCGCGACGGCAGGATCGCGGTTGCGGCGAGGAGACCGAGAGTCGAACGGCGGGTGAGCAAGAGCGATGTCCGTTGAACGATAAAATGGATCCGACCATGAAGCCGTTATCGTGGTGAAACGATGACGATTTATCTCTTGAGCATGATCTCTCCGGAAAACCGCTACACACTTTTCCGGATCATGCTCTACCGCCTGCCCGAAAGCCGCAGCACGAACACCAGCACTTCGGCGACGGCCTTGTAGAGGTCGGGTGGGATCTCCTCGCCGAGTTCGACCTTGGAGAGCGCACCGGCCAGGATCTCGTTCTCCTCGATCGGGATGTCATTGGCCTTGGCGATCTCGACGATTTTTTCGCCGATCGTCCCCTTGCCCTTGGCGACGACGACCGGCGCGTTGCTGCCCTTCTCGTAGTGGAGCGCAATCGCAAGCTTCGACGGGTCGCTCATGTGGCGCGATCCAGGAAGTGGCCGGCGCGGGCCGGTGCGGGCTGTGGCGGGGTGCCATCGCGGACCAGGATGTCGCCGGGCTTGAGCTCGGCCCTGGTCAGGGCCTGGTTGAGCTCGCCGATTCCGGCGCGGAGCTGCTGTGCGGTCGCCGGCCGCTCCGCCCACATCCGCACGAAGGTCTTGTCGCCGTTCAGCGTAATCAAAGCGTGCACGGGGCCGGTCGGCTCGACATTGAGTGTGAAGCGCGCACGCCAGGCGCGCCTGGCGGGATCGGCGGATTCATTGCCGCCGTCGCGCGAGATCTCGAAATGCGCCATTGCCGTACCCTGCGGCGTTGCGAACGGAATCTCGAAATTCCACTGCGGCACAGTCGGATCGATCCTGTGACCGCTGGCGTCAGTGCGATCGGGTAGCGAAGCAACCTGGAGCAAGATCTGGCGCGCAATCGCGGCATCGGTGTCGTCGAGCAGGCGATGCACGGTCGCGGCAAGCGGCGTATCCGTTACGAGTGACGGCGAGGCGATAGCTTGCGGCACCGGCAGCGCGCCGCGAACCGGCGGTGGCGTTGCGCGCGCGGCGGCCTCGAGAATATGTCCGTCGGGTACGGCCTTGTTCGAGCCCGGTACGTTCCCCGTCATGCGCGGCAGGTTTTGTGTGATCTCTTGCAGGAGGCTCGCAGCAAGGCCCGCAGATATGGTTCGCGGCATCGCAGGTTGCGGCGCACCGCCAGCGATGTCCGCCAGCACAGCAGCCGCGAGATTGGCGCTGCGCGGCATTTGCGGTGATTGGGCGATCTCGGGTTCGGTTGCGGGCAATGCGGTCGGTGCAGCCTGCGTCTGCGCGGCAGCGACTTGCGGTGTCGCCACGGTACCAGCTGGAAGGGTGGCACCTTGCGTCTGTGGCGCCGTATCGAGCGTTGCCAGCGTCTGCCGCAGCACCAGCAGCGCGGCTTTCAAATCCGGCATCGTGCCGGCGGACGGAGTCGCGCCTGCGGCGAGCGAGGCTTCGAGGAGCAGTCCGGACTTCTGGAAAGCGGACTCGATGTCGCCACCTTCGAGGCCGGTGTTGAGCGGCGTCTGCTGCGCCAGCACGCCCAGCATCGCCTGCTTCAGCCCCGCCGGAAGATCGCTACCGGTGACCACCGCGGCCAGATTGGCGAACAGCGGCGCCTGGCTGCCCTGCTTCGTCACGGCCTCGGCCGAGGCGGCTGTGACGGCGACCTGCTCGGTCGGTGTGAGGGCATTGCGGGCCGCGCCCGCTGATGGCACTAACGGCGGGCTGTCCACCAGCGAGGCCGCGGCCGGCGTCAGTGTGACCTGATCGGCGGCCGCCTCGCCTGCCGCGCCCATGACGGCGAGCCGGATGGTGCCGCCGTTTTGCGACACCGCAAGCTGAAGATTTTGTCCTGGTGTCAGCGCCACCTCGGTCATCACATCCATCGAGAGGTTGGCGATCGCGATCCGCACCAGATTATCGGCGAGCACGCTGACGACTCTTGCGTCGACCACGCTGCCGGCCTGCAGCACAAGATCGGGCGTCGCCGCGTCAGCAACAGGGCTGGCGGCACTGACGGGAAGGATCGAGCTTATCGGCGTCGGCATCGCGAGGGGCCCAGGAGCACGGGCCACCCTAACGCCTGCGTCGTAAACCTCTCGTTAAGGACCTCCGACCGCGGGTGGCTTCACCGCGGTCAAAACCGCCACGGCAGCCTCGAAATCCCGCAGGCGGGCGGCGCGGCGGCCGGCCGCTTCCTCGTCCACGCCCCATTTCTCGGCGTTCCAATCCTCATCGACATAGGCTGCCGCCCAGACCTGGTCGGCGTCGCGCACGCCATGGGCAAGCGCCAGCGCCAGCAGCGCCGAGCCGGTCAGGGTGGTGATCACGTGGAGGGCGGCGACCGACCAGGCGTCATGGGGCAGCGCGGCGCGCGCAGCTCGGAGCGCCTCATCCGGCTGCGTCACGTGCATGATGCCTTCGGACAGGATGAAATGCGCCCCCAGCGTCTCCGCCGCCCAGAACAGCACCGGATCCCAATGCGCGGCCTCGCGGGCGACAAGTCCCTCGGGATGGCCGGCGCGATAGAACAGCAGATCGGACTGGAGGTATTTTGCAAGGTCGTCCGTGACGAGATCGACGCGGTCGACGACGCCCTCGACCACGCTGTTGGCGATCCGCGTCAGCGGCATGGTCATGGGCTTGATCGTCTCGTTCTGATCCGCCCACTCCGCAGCCACTGCGTCGGCCAGCGCGCGCGAAGGGATGATCACTTGGCGGCCGGACGGCGTGCGGATCGCCTTGCCGTCGAGCATGATGGCAAAACCGCCCTCAGCCTCGGCCACCCCCACCTCCTTGTAGAAGCGCTTGCGCAACGGCACGCGCGCGGCCTGGCGGACCAATTCCTGCGGATCAAGCGGGGATCGCCCCGCAGCTTCATCGAACAATTCGCGCATCTGGTTTTCGGCCCTGATCACTCAATGCTAGGCTTGTAAGGTAAGAGCGGCGACCGATAAAGCGAGCGGCAGGTATGAGGGAACTTGCGGGCATTTTGGCTCTGTTCGCCGGGTTTTGGCTGGCCGCGGCGCAGGCCGGCTTTCGGACTCCGGAATCGGTCGTCCGGAACGTCTACGCCCATTACGGCCAAGGCGCGCCGGAGCTCTCCAACGGCCTACCGCGGGATGCCGCCACCGCCCGGCAATTCTTCGACCCCTCCTTGCGCAAGGTGTGGTCCGCGCCGCGGGTCGCGCCCTACGATTTCCTGGTGCAGAGCCCGAGCTGGAAACTCGGCCCCATCGCGATCGCGGTCGTTCGCAGGCAATACGACAAAACCTATGTCGCGGCGAATTTCGACAATCGCGGCCGGCCGGTGACTCTGAACTTTATCCTGGTCAGCGGGCCCGAGGGCTGGTTGATCACAGATGTCGAGAGCCCGCACGATAGCCTGCGGATGTTTCTGGAGCAGTTTCGGAATTGAGGTAGCTCCCGTCATTGCGAGCGTAGCGAAGCAATCCAGAGTCTCACCGAGGAGACAGTCTGGATTGCTTCGTCGCAAGAGCTCCTCGCAATGACGGCCTACTCTTCAGGCGCGTTCTCGATCGGATCAAATCTGGTTGCATCGAGCCCGAGCAAATTCCACGACTGCTGCATGTGCTGCGGCAAGGGCGCGGTGGCATCGATGAAGCCGCCGCGCGGATGCGGGATGACGATACGGCGCGCGAGCAGATGCAGCCGGTTTTGCAGGCCGCCCGGCAATTGCCAGTTCTCGATGTTGAAATATTTGGGATCGCCGACGATGGGGTGGCCGATATGTTCCATGTGGGCGCGCAGCTGGTGGGTGCGCCCGGTCACCGGCTTCAGCGACACCCAGGTCAGCTTGTTGCCGGCGGTTTCGACAACCGCATAGTAGGTCACAGCGTGGCTTGCGCCCTCGTCGCCATGCTGGGCGATGCGCATGATGGTGTCGTCCTCGCTCTCCTCCTTGGCGAGAAATGTCGAGATACGGCCCTGCTTCGGCTTCGGTAGCCCCGGCACCAGCGCCCAATAGGTTTTTCGCGCCGACCGCGAACGGAATGCGCCGGTGAGATGCGAGGCGGCAAAGCGGGTCTTGGCGACCAGGAGACAGCCCGAAGTCTCCCTGTCGATGCGGTGCACGAGGCGCGGCTTCTGGCCCTTGGAATCGCGCATCACCTCCAGCATCTGGTCGATGTGTCGCGTCATGCCCGAGCCGCCCTGCACGGCAAGTCCGGCCGGCTTGTTCAGCACGAGAACGTCGTCGTCCTCGTAGATCGTCATTTCCTTCAGCGCGGCAAGCGTCTTTTGCGCCGCCTCCGACTCGGGGTTGGGTGCCTTCGGCGTGTCGAGCTTCAGCGGCGGAATGCGGACGCTCTGACCCTCCTCCAGCCGGTCCTTGCTGTCGACGCGCTTGCCGTCGACGCGCAGCTCGCCTTTACGAACGACGCGCTGGATGTGGGAGAACGACAGGCCGGGAAAGTGCGCTTCAAGGAAGCGGTCGACGCGCATATTGTTCTCGTCGGCCGTCACCTTGACGGTCTGCACCTTGGTCGGCAGCAATGCCTCGACGGGAGGCTTTGCCGGCGCAGCCTTTTCCGGTTCGGCTTTGGGTGCGCGCCGCTCGACGCGCTCGCTCGCAAAGCGCGGCGGCTTCGCGCCGGGCTTGCCGCCCGGCCGCGGCCCAGCCGTCTTCGCGCTACGCGCCTTGAACGGACGCGCCTCCTTGCGCTCATCGCGCTCGCGGGGTTTTGGGTTCATTCTCTTGATGCGGCGGCTCATGCGGTTTTTCCAAACTTTGGTGTCGACTGCGCCGTCGCGCGGCGCGGCAGCGACGCAACCTGCGCCCCCACCTCTTTTTCCGCGAGGCGCAGCTCATATTGCTGCTGCAGGTTCATCCAGAACTGCGGGCTGGTGTCGAACCAGTGACCAAGACGCAACGCCGTATCGGCCGTGATGCCGCGCTGTCCATTGATGATGCCTGTGATCCGGTTCACGGGTACCTCGACCTGACGCGCGAGTTCTGCGGCGGAGATGCCGAGTTGTCGCAGTTCTTCGGCAAGGTGTTCACCGGGATGTATGGGCGTGCGGGACATGGCGATTTCTTGGCCGGACTAGCGTGAATTACGCGTTACGTAAACCGTAAATCGAACCCTAC
This sequence comes from Bradyrhizobium sp. Kon69, assembly GCF_055807515.1. NCBI lineage: Bacteria > Pseudomonadati > Pseudomonadota > Alphaproteobacteria > Hyphomicrobiales > Nitrobacteraceae > Bradyrhizobium > Bradyrhizobium sp. Kon69. The sequence goes on from NZ_JBVVOS010000011.1 coordinate 50,228, forward strand.
GGCAAGCCCGAAAGGGTTAGGCCCCACCCCGCTCCTTCCGCAACTTCGCCCAATAATCCAGTCGCTTCCTGATCTCCCGCTCGAACCCGCGGTCGGGCGGGTCGTAGAAGGTCTGGCGGCCCAGCGCTTCCGGGAAGTAATCCTGGCCGGAGAAGGCGTCGGGGGCGTCGTGGTCGTATTCGTAAGATGCGCCGTAGCCTTCCGATTTCATCAGCTTGGTCGGCGAGTTGAGGATATGTTTCGGCGGCAGCAGCGAGCCGGCCTGCTTTGCGACCTGCATCGCCTTGCCGAAGGCGGTGTAGACGGCGTTCGATTTCGGCGCGGTGGCGAGATAGACCACGGCTTGCGCGATCGCGAGCTCGCCCTCGGGATGACCGAGGAAGTCGAAGGTATCCTTGGCTGCGTTGGCGATGACCAGCGCCTGCGGATCGGCAAGCCCAATATCCTCGACCGCCATGCGCACGACGCGGCGGGCCAAAAACAGCGGGTCCTCGCCGGCGTCGAGCATGCGCGCGAGATAATACAGCGCGGCATCGGGATCGGAGCCCCGCACCGACTTATGCAGCGCCGAGATCAAATTGTAATGGCCGTCGGCCGACTTGTCGTAGATCGGCGCGCGACGCTGCAATATCTCCTGCAACTGCGCGGCGTCGAAAATCTCGTCCTTGCGCGCGGCGCGCCAGACTTCCTCGACGAGCGTCAGTGACGCGCGGCCGTCGCCATCGGCCATGCGCACCAGCACGGCGCGCGCTTCCTCGTCGAGCGGCAGCTTGCGGCCCTCGACCTCCTCGGCATGCGCAAACAGCTTTTCGATCGCGGCCGCGTCGAGCGAGCGAAACACCAGCACGCGCGCCCGGGACAGAAGCGCCGCGTTGAGCTCGAAGGAGGGATTTTCGGTGGTGGCGCCGACCATCACCACCGTGCCGTCTTCCATGACGGGCAGAAACGAATCCTGCTGGGCGCGGTTGAAGCGATGCACCTCGTCGACGAACAGCAGCGTGCCCTTGCCCATCTCGCGGCGTGCACGCGCGGCCTCAAAGGCCTTCTTCAAATCGGCGACCCCTGAGAACACCGCAGAGATCTGCTCGAAATGCAGATCGGTGGCGTCGGCGAGCAGCCGCGCCACCGTGGTCTTGCCGGTGCCGGGCGGGCCCCAGAACACCAGCGAGCCCAGCGTGCGCGTCTCCAGCATGCGCGTCAGCGCGCCGTCGGGACCCAGGATGTGATCCTGGCCGACGACCTCCGAGAGCGCGCGCGGCCGCAGCCGATCCGGCAGCGGATGCGGAGCCTCGTGATCAAGCCCCGCCGCGGCGAAGAGAGTTGGCGTCTCCTGTGGTCGCTTCGGACTCATCCGCCCAGCGTGACGTTGATTTGCTGGCCGCCGCGCACCAGCGTGATGCGCCAGATGCGCTGGCGCTCGGCCGCCGCCTTTTCGAGATCGCTGGTCTTGCTGATCTTTTGGTTGTTGACGGCCAGGATGACATCGCCCTTCTGGAAGCCGACATTCGCGGCCGCGCTGTCGCCGCCGAGATCGGTGACCACGACGCCTTCGGTATCGGCGTCCAGATGCAGCTCATCGGCGAGCGCCGGGGTGATGGTCGAGACCTTCGCGCCCTGGAGAGGCGAGCGCGCGGTGATGACGAGCTCGTTGCGGCCGGCATCGGGCGCGGCGTCCAGCGCCACAGTCAGCTTGACCGGCTTGCCGCCGCGCTGCACGTCGATCTGCGCCGTGCCGCCGAGCGGCCGTGTGGCGAAGCGATAGTCGAAGGCGTTGGGATCATCCACGGTCTGGCCGTCGATCGAGACGATCAGGTCGGAGGATTTCAGCCCGGCCTTGGCCGCCGGTCCGTTCGGAACGACGCTTGCGACCAGCGCACCGGTCGGCGAACGCAGGCCGAGACTCTCGGCGATCTCCGGCGTCACCGCCTGCAATTTCGCCCCTAGCCAGGGCCGCTTGACCGCCTTGCCGCCACCCTTGGCGGAGGCGACGACGACGCGCACCATGTTGGCGGGGATCGCGAAGCCGATGCCCTGCGAGCCGCCGGAGCGCGAATAGATCGCGGTGTTGATGCCCGCGAGCCTGCCGTTCATGTCCACCAACGCGCCGCCGGAATTGCCAGGATTGATCGCAGCGTCGGTCTGGATGAAGAACTGGTAGTCGGTGATACCGACCTGCGTGCGCGCCAGGGCCGAGATGATGCCGTGAGTCACGGTCTGGCCGACGCCGAAGGGATTGCCGATCGCCAACACGACGTCGCCCACCAGCAGCTCGTCCGAATTGGTGAATTCGAGAGCCGGAAACTTCTCCTTGGTGTCCTTCAGCCGCAGCACGGCCAGATCGCTGCGAGAGTCCTTCAGAACGATCTCGGCCTCGAACTCACGTTTGTCCGACAGCGACACCTTGACCTGGTCGGCGCCTTCGATGACGTGGACGTTGGTGACAACGAGCCCGGAGGCATCGACGATCACGCCCGAACCAAGCGAGCGCTGCACCTGCTCCTGCTGCTGGCCGGGCACGCCGAAGAAGCGGCGGAAGATCGGGTCGTCGAGCAGCGGGTTGCGGTTCTGCACCACCTTGGCGGCATAGACGTTGACGACCGCCGGCTGCACCCGCTGCACGATCGGCGCGTAGGACAGCCGCAGTTCGGCGGGCGAGGACGGCACTCGGCGGTCCTGCGCGGCGGCCGGATTGAAGTTGGCCGAAAAGGCTATGCACAGTGCCGTGACGACGGCGCTCCAGGTCGATCGAAACATTCCTACCTCTTGGAAAAGACGCCGGAATATAGGCGCGTTCGCCCCCCAATAGAAGGGCGCCGGGCGGCCTATTCGGCCCCCTTTTTGGTGTGTCCGGTCTGCAAGCTCCGCGTGCGAAATAGCAATTTGCCGGGCCTGCCGATTGGCATGATGTGCGTCATCTTGCATGGTGGTGCAAGGCGGATTCGGTTGCGGCGAATTTACACCAGTGGGAACCGCGCAACCGGCCGCAGCGTCGCGGGGTAGTCATCGATCACACCTAGGCTCTCCGCCAGCGACTTGGGGAAGTTCGTCAAACGATGGAGTCATGACGTGAGCAGGACAAGAATTGCAGCCACGGCGATTGGTCTCGCCGCCGCACTGGCAGCCTCGCAGGCCCAGGCCCAGTCGGCGAGCAGCAGCGACCAGGAGATCGCGCTCCTGAAGCAGCAGTTGAAGATGCTGGAGCAGAAGCTCGACAAGCTCCAGAGCCAGACTGCCGCGAATACCGCGGCCACGGCGAAGGCCAGGGTTGAGGCGAAGGCGGAGGCGAAAGCCGAAGCGCGTTCCGAAGCGAAGGCCGCCGTCGCCAATGCCAACGCGGCGATCCCGCTCAAGGGACCGGCGCCCGCATCCGGCGTCGTCGTGACGATGCCGAACAACCGACCGACCATCTGCACTGCCGATGGGGCTAACTGCGTCGGGATCACAAGCCGCGTGCATTGGGATGTCGGCGGCTACGACTATCGGCCCAACACGGCGGCAACCGTGCCGCAAAAGCTCGACAGCGGCGAGAACGTCCGCCGCGCGCGCATCGGTGTCGCCGGCAAGTTCTTCCACGACTGGAATTTCGCGCTGGTCTACGACTTCGGCGGCTCCTCCGACGGGTTTGGCGGCGCAGCTCCGGGTTCGCTGCCCGGCGGCGGCGTCTCTGGCGTCGAGAACGCCTATCTCAGCTATACCGGCCTGAAACCGTTCGGCGGCAAGATGGCCATCGAAGGCGGCATCATGGACCTGCCCTACACCCTCGATGAGGCCACGAGCTCCAACGACATCATGTTCATGGAACGCGCCTCGGCCGGGATCGTCGCCACGAGCATCGCTGCGGGCGACTTCCGTTCGGCGGTCGGCACGCGCTGGTACAACGACGTGTTCTGGGCTGGCGCCTATATCACCGGTCCCGCCACCGGTGCGATCCACTCAGCCTCGAGCGTTGCGCCGAACGGCACCACGGAACAATACGGCGCGGTCGCGCGTGTCGCCGGCCAGGTCGTCAGCGGCAAAGACTACTCAGTCCATCTCGGCGGCAATGCCGAATGGCTGATCCAGCCGACGCGCAATCTGGTGACGGGCGCACAGACGGTGACGCTGAGCGATCGTCCGGAACTGCGCATCGATCCCACGGCGCTGGCTACGACCGGCGCAATCGCCAATGCCTCCGGCGCGCAGGTCTACAGCGTCGAAGCCGCCGCCACCTATGGACCACTGATCCTGCAAGGCGAGTATTTCTGGTACAACATCGATCGCAGCGCCAATACCGGGCTGCCGCCGCTGGGAGCGCCGAGCCTCAAATTCCAGGGCGGCTACGCCCAGGCCGGCTACGTGCTGACTGGCGAGGGTCGCAGCTATAATGCGGCGAATGCGGCCTATGGCGGCGTCAAGCCGGCGCACCCATTCTCGCTCGAGGGCGGCGGCTGGGGCGCGTGGGAGGTCGCGGGACGCTTCTCCACGATCGACCTCAACGATCAACTCGGGACCGCCACCGGCGTCGCAGGCGGCCGGCAGACCGTCTACACGGCAGCGCTGAACTGGTATGTCAACGGCAACGTCCGTTTCATGCTGGACTATCTGCATGGCACGGTGTCGAGGCAGGCCTCGCCGGTCTCGACCGCCGATGTCGGCTCGAAGTTCGATGCGGTCGCGATGCGGACGCAGTTCGCGTTCTAGCTCTCGCCTGTCGTCCCGGGGCGCGCGAAAACGCGAACCCGGGACCCGGCATCTGCAACGCTATCTGAAGGAGACAAGCCATGAAGGCCGTCGGCTACAAGAAATCGCTTCCGATCGAGGATCAGGACGCGCTGATCGATTTCGAGACCGCAAAGCCCGAGCCCGGCGGCCGCGACATCCGCGTCGCCGTGAAGGCGATCTCGGCCAATCCGGTCGATTACAAGGTGCGCAAGCGCGCCGCTCCACCCGAGGGCGAGACCAAGATTCTGGGCTATGACGCGGCCGGCGTGGTCGACGCCGTCGGTCCCGACGTCACGCTGTTCAAGCCGGGCGACGAGGTGTTTTACGCCGGCTCGATCCTGCGCCAGGGCACCAATTCCGAATTCCATCTCGTTGACGAGCGTATCGTCGGCAACAAGCCGAAGAGCCTGTCATTCGCGCAGGCAGCCGCTCTCCCCCTCACCTCCATCACGGCCTGGGAGCTGTTGTTCGACCGGCTCGGTGCGGTGCCCGGCAAGAGTGTCGATCTGCGCACGCTGCTGATTACGGGCGGCGCCGGCGGTGTCGGCTCGATCCTGATCCAGCTCGCCCGCCGCCTCACCGGGCTGACGGTGCTCGCGACCGCGACGCGGCCGGAGTCGCAAAAATGGTGCCTCGATCTCGGCGCGCATGCGGTGATCGACCACGGTAAGCCGATGAAGGAGCAGATCGAGAAGCTGAAGCTGCCGCCCGTCGCGCTGGTGGCGAGCCTCACCTTCACCGACCAGCACTACAAGAGCATCGCCGAGTTCATGGCGCCGCAGGGCAAGTTCGGCCTGATCGACGATCCGCCGGAATTCACTGTGAGCGCATTCAAGGGCAAGGCCATCTCGGTGCATTGGGAATCGATGTTCACGCGCTCCTCGTTCCAGACCGCCGACATGATCGCGCAGCATCATCTGCTCAACGACGTCGCCGACCTCATCGACAAGGGTGTCTTGCGTACCACGCTCGACCAGACCTTTGGCACGATCAACGCGGCTAATCTCAAACGCGCCCACGCGCTGCTCGAGAGCGGCAAGTCGCGCGGCAAGATCGTGCTGGAGGGGTGGTAGGTCTTAGCTCGAAGCGGGCGCCGCTTTCGTCTCCGGCGGACGCGTCGCCCGCTCGATAAAGCCCTTGGCGAGGGCGTGGTAGATCCCTTCCTCGCAGATCAGCCGCGAGGTGGCGTGTGCGATCAAGGCGGCGGCCATCAACGGCACCACCATGGCGCGGTTGTCGGTCATCTCGGTCACGATGACGAAGGCGGTGATCGGCGCCTGCACCACACCTGCAAAATACGACACCATGCCGAGCAACATGATCGCGCCGAGCGGAGCTTCGTGGAAGAAGGACGCGATATTGCTGCCTAGGCCGGCTCCAACGGCGAGTGACGGCGAAAAAATTCCGCCGGGTATGCCACTGATCGCCGCGAAGGTGGTGGCAAGGAGCTTGAGGATGCCGAAGTCCTGCGGCAGCGGTGCGCCCTGCTCCAGGGCCGTCTTTACCTGCTGGTAGCCTGTGCCATAGATCGTATCGCCGGAGACAAGGCCGCAGATCGCGACCGCCAATCCGCACGCGAGTGCGAACCACAAAGGGTGGCCCTTGACCGTGCGCCCGAGCGGGTGGGCGAAGCCGCGCGCCATCACGATGACGATGCGGCTGAAGACGCCGCCGGCCAAACCACCGACCACGCCGCACACGGGAACCGCCAGCCAGTCGGTGCCAGGAGCCAGTGACGTCGCACTGCTGCCGAAATACGCGTAATTGCCCATCAGCGCAAGCGAGGTCAGGCCGGCCGCGATCACCGCCGCGATGATGAGACTGCTGGTACGCGTCTCGAAAGCCCGGCTCATCTCTTCGATGCCGAAGACGATCCCCGCCAGCGGCGTGTTGAAGGCGGCCGCGACGCCGGCGGCCGCGCCGGCCAGGATCAATCCGGGCTGACGGCGTGGCGAGACGCGTCCGAGCGCGAACATGATGGAAGCGCCGACTTGAACGCTCGGTCCTTCCCGGCCGACGGAGCCGCCGCACAGCAGGCCGAACAGGGTGAGGATCACCTTTCCCATCGCGATCCGGATCGAGACCAGGCTCTCGCGCGCCGTCTGGTCGGTCAGATGCCGTGCGGCGATCGCCTGGGGAATGCCGCTGCCCTGTGCGTTCGGGAACAGCCGGGTGGTCAGATAGGCCGAGAGCATGAAGCCGAGAGGTGTCACCGCGAGCACTGCGTAGCGCGACTGGGCCAACAGCAGCGCAAAGGCGTGCTGGGCGAGATCGGCGAGTTGCGCCAGCGCCACCGCCGCGGCGCCAACCCCGATCCCACCAAGCACGAAGATCGCCCTCCGCTGCCATCGCGCGGATGTCAGCCTGAACAGGCGTTTATGGCGGGTCGAGAGGGGCCAGAGCATAAAGCCGAGGTTTAGCCGGTCCCGCCGCGAATTGAAGAGGCAAGCGAGCAGACCAGCTAGACTGGAACCACGCCCTCGACGAACATCAGCCGTCGCTCCAGTGCCGTCTGCCGCAGCTTTAGCGCCTCGGCGTACTCGGCCGAGGCATACCATTCCTGCGCCCGCGCCATCGATGGGAACTCCACGATGATGATGGTCTCGGGCGGCGGGCCGCCCTCCACCACCTCAGTGGCGCCGCCGCGGACGAGATAGCGGCCGCCATATTGCGCGATGGATGCGGCAGCCAGCGTCCGATAGGCCTCCATCGCGGCTCTGTCGCGTACCTCGACCTCGGAGATCACATAGGCCGGCATGCGAAGGCCTCAGGCAATCGTGTTGACGATGCCGCCTTCCGCGCGCAGCGCCGCACCGTTGGTCGCGGACGCTTCCTTCGAGGCGACATAGACCACCATGTTGGCGATCTCGTCGACACTGGCAAAGCGCTGGAGCAGCGAGCTTGGGCGATGCTGCTTGACGAAATTGGCCGCGGCCTCATCCAGCGACTGGCCGTTCTGCTTGGCGAGATCCTTCACGAAGGTCTCGACGCCTTCCGACATGGTCGGGCCTGGCAGCACGGAATTGACGGTGACGCCTGTGCCGCGGGTGAGCTGCGCCAGGCCGCGCGCGACCGAGAGCTGGGCCGTCTTGCTCATGCCGTAGTGGATCATCTCGACGGGAATGTTGAGGCCGGACTCGGAGGAGATGAAGACGATTCGGCCCCAGTTACGCTTGAGCATGCCCTTCATATACGCGCGCGAGAGACGTACGCCGCTCATCACGTTGACCTCGAAAAAGCGACTCCAGTCCTCGTCCGGAATGTCGAAAAAGTCTTTCGGCTCGAAGATGCCGGCATTGTTGATGAGGATGTCGACGTCTGGCAGCGCCGCCGCCAATGCCTTGCAGCCGGCGGCGGTCGAGACGTCGGCGGCGATGCCGCGGACCTTTCCGCCCGCCCCTTCCAGCTTGCGCACGGCCGCATCGACCTTGTCCTGGCCGCGTCCGTTGATCACGACGCTCGCACCCGAGCCGGCAAGACCCTTGGCGATGGCGTGGCCGATGCCGGCGGTCGAGCCGGTCACGAGGGCGGTCTTTCCGGAAAGGTCGATGTTCATGCGATGTCTCCATTGAAGCTGACGGAGATATCGTGCGCTGCGCGGGCGGGTGCAATCGCCCCTCACCGACGCGTGAGGATTTAGTTGCGAGGCGGAAGCGTCCTGAGAAACGCGACGATGGCATCGAGATCCTGAGCCGTCATGCTGGCATAGGCAGCATAGGCCATCGGCGGCTTCAGTTTATGGCCGTCGCGCGCGATGCCTTGCGTAATCGCACGTTTGATTTCGTCGTCGCTCCACCCGCCGATGCCCGCGGTTGAATCCGCGGTGATGTTGGGAGAGACGGATTCGCCCCACGGCCCCTTGAATGTCCGGCCGCCCTTGCCGCTCGCTGCGGCGAAATCGTGCACGACGGACGGGCCGTCCGGCGTGTGGCATTCCAGGCAATGGGCGATGGTCAGGAGATAGCGGCCGCGCGCAAGCCTGTCGGAAAGCTCAGCCTCGTTCGCCTGCTTGCCGGCGTAGATCGGCGTCTCCGGCTTCGGCGCGCTTCTGTATTCCGGCGGCGGCGTCTCGTGGCGTACGGCCGGCACTGAGCGCAAATAAGCTGCGAGCGCGTCGAGATCGCGGGCCGTGAGCACGGTGTAGAACGCGGTCGGCATGATCGGCGCGACCCTGGTTCCGTCCGGCCTGACGCCGCTGACGAGAAACCGCTTCAGCTCCGCGTCGGTCCAGTTGCCGATGCCGGTGTCCTTGTCCGGTGTGATGTTGGAGCCAGAGACCTTGAAGGCGGGCTCGTCAAAAACCTGGCTGCCGCCGGAGAGCGCGTGCGAGAGATCGAGCCCTTGCGGCCCTCGCGGCGTGTGGCAGTTGTGGCAAACCATCACGCTGTTGACGAGATAGGCGCCGCGCTCGACCAGCGTCTCGCCAGAGGCCGGCGACATCAGCAGCGCCAGCGCAATCCCTGACACAATCCTCATCGAGAGCCCCCCGGCCGGAATCGCGTTCAACGAAACGATGCGCGGTATGAGATGCCGCCGCGCCATACAAAAAAGCGGCGCCCGGAGGCGCCGCTTTCTGAAAACTCTCCGCCGGTCGGCTTACGCCGCCTCGGCTTCCTTTTCCTGCACCGGGCCGGAGTCCTGGCCCTTGGCATCGACGTCGCGGTCGACGAACTCGATCACGGCCATCGGCGCATTGTCGCCGTAACGGAAGCCCGCCTTGATGATGCGGGTGTAGCCACCCTGGCGATCCTTGTAGCGGGGCGCGAGCGTGTCGAACAGCTTCCTGACCTGATCCTTGTCGCGCATCTCGGAGATGGCCTGGCGACGCATGGACAGGCCGCCCTTCTTCCCGAGGGTGATCAGCTTCTCGACGATCGGACGCAATTCCTTCGCCTTCGGCAGCGTGGTGACGATCTGCTCGTGCTTGATCAGCGCGGCGCACATGTTGGCGAACATCGCGCGGCGATGCTCGGCGGTGCGGTTGAGCTTGCGATGAACCTTGCCGTGACGCATTTTATCTATTCCTTGAATTTCATTCGTCGCGACGGTTCGTCGGACAGTTGCTCAGGTGGGCTGCCTGCGTTCGCCCGCTAAGGCGCGATGAATTCGCGCCTCAGCCTGTCGTCGTTCGGATCAGTAGTGATCCTCGAAGCGCTTGGCGAGCTCGTCGATGTTCTCCGGCGGCCAGCCCGGCACTTCCATGCCGAGGTGCAGACCCATCTGGGCCAGCACTTCCTTGATCTCGTTCAGCGACTTGCGGCCGAAGTTCGGAGTGCGGAGCATTTCCGCTTCGCTCTTCTGCACGAGGTCGCCGATGTAGACGATGTTGTCGTTCTTCAAGCAGTTGGCCGAACGCACCGACAGCTCGAGCTCGTCCACCTTCTTGAGGAAGGCCGGGTTGAAGGCGAGGTCCGGGATGATCTCCTGGGCGACTTCCTTGCGCGGCTCTTCGAAGTTGACGAACACGTTGAGCTGATCCTGCAGGATGCGCGCAGCGTAGGCCACGGAATCATCCGGCGTCAGCGCGCCGTTGGTCTCGATCGTCATGGTCAGCTTGTCGTAGTCGAGGATCTGGCCCTCGCGGGTGTTCTCGACCTTGTAGGAGACCTTGCGGACCGGCGAGTACAGGCTGTCGACCGGAATCAGGCCGATCGGCGCGTCCTCGGGGCGGTTGCGCTCGGCGGGAACGTAGCCCTTGCCGGTTGCGACCGTGAACTCCATGCGGATCTCGGCGCCCTCGTCGAGCGTGCAGATCTGCAGGTCCGGATTGAGCACGACGACATCGCCCACGGTCTGGATGTCGCCGGCAGTGACGACGCCCGGGCCGGACTTCTTGACGACCATGCGCTTGGGGCCTTCGCCCTGCATCTTGATCGAGATGTCCTTGATGTTGAGCACGATGTCGGTGACGTCCTCACGGACGCCCGCGATCGAGGAGAACTCGTGCAGCACGCCGTCGATGTGCACCGACTGCACCGCCGCGCCCTGGAGCGAGGACAGCAGAATGCGGCGCAGCGCGTTGCCGAGCGTCTGGCCGAAGCCGCGCTCAAGCGGCTCGGCGACGATGGTCGCGAAACGGGTCGGATCGCTGCCGGGCTGTACCTGCAGCTTGTTCGGCCGAATCAGTTCTTGCCAATTTTTCTGGATCGTCACTGTTTCACCCATACAGGCCAGTCAGACTGCTGTTGCAGGCACTGGCGTTGGAGAAAGGCCGCGGATCATTTCCACGGCTTTGCAAAAAGTCATTGCGGGCGCCGATGCGCCCGCAATCTGGTATCAAACGCGCCGACGCTTGCGGGGACGGCAACCGTTGTGCGGGATCGTGGTCACGTCGCGGATCGAGGTGACGGTGAAGCCCGCGGCCTGGAGCGCCCGGAGCGCCGATTCGCGGCCCGAACCGGGACCGGCGACTTCGACTTCGAGCGTGCGCATGCCGTGCTCCTGCGCCTTCTTCGACACGTCCTCGGCGGCAACCTGTGCGGCATACGGGGTCGACTTGCGCGAGCCCTTGAAGCCCATCGTGCCGGCGGAGGACCAGGCAATGGTGTTGCCCTGCGCGTCGGTGATGGTGATGGTCGTGTTGTTGAACGACGAGTTCACATGCGCGACGCCGGAGGCGATGTTCTTGCGCTCACGACGACGAACGCGGGTGGCTTCCTTGCCCATAGACTACCTTTCCTGAAGATCTCAAACGCCGCCGTAATGCCAGCGGCTACACCTGTGGAACGAAAGGCGCGTGGCGAACGGGTCATCCCCGGGTCGCCACACGCCATGATTGGATGCGAAAACTTACTTCTTCTTGCCGGCGATGGCCTTGGCCGGACCCTTGCGCGTACGCGCATTGGTGTGGGTACGCTGGCCACGCACCGGCAGACCGCGACGATGGCGCAGGCCGCGGTAGCAGCCGAGATCCATCAGACGCTTGATGTTGATGCCGACTTCGCGACGCAGATCGCCCTCGACCATATAGTCGCGGTCGATCACTTCGCGGATCTGGAGCACTTCGGCGTCGCTGAGCTGATTGACGCGACGATCCACCGGGATCTTCACCTTGTCCAGAATCTCACCGGCGATCTTCTGGCCGATGCCATGGATGTACTGGAGCGCGATCAGCACGCGCTTGTTGGTCGGGATGTTCACGCCGGCAATACGGGCCACGGCCTTCTCTCCTGTCGCCGATTCCTCGTCAGGAATCGCGCTTTAAGTGCTTGGTTTCTCGGGCAGGTGTTCACAAACGCGAACACGACGCCCACCCCTGGTCTTCCTGGGGCCCGGCATCGTTTGAAACTATCCGACTTGGATGCGGGGCTTATTAGGGGATTCAGGGGGCTTTCGTCAACCGCTGCTAGCGCTTAGCTCGCCTTTTCGTGACCTTTTTTGCGGCCTTTTTGGCACCTTTCTTGACAGCCTTTTTGGCGGTCTTTTTGGCTGCCTTTTTCTTCACGGTTTTCTTGACGGCTTTCTTGGCCGCCTTCTTGGGACCGTTCACGGCCTTCTTGGTCGCTTTCCTGGATTTGGCGGCCTTTTTGGCCGATTTCTTCGCCGCCTTGGCCTTTTTGGCCGGGGCCGCCTTGGCCGCGCGCCGGGCGGGGGCCTTACCATGAGTCTTGCCGTGCGTCTTGGGCTCGACCGCCCCAAGCGCCAGGAGCAGGCGATGGATGGCGCGGGTGACCTCGTCGATGGCCATCATGCCGTCGATGGTCGAGAGCTTCCGCCGTTCGGAATAGTAGTGAATCAGCGGTTCCGTCTGGTTGCGGTAGCTGGCTAACCGCTTGGTCAGGACCTCCGGGGTGTCGTCGAGTCGGACTTCCTCCCCGCGCTCGCGCATCTGGGCGACGCGAGTCTCGACGCGATTCAGGAGCGCGCTCTCGTTGACGCGGAGCTCGATCACGGCATCGAGCTTGAGGTGCTTGTGCTTGAGCAGCTCATCCAGCGCCTCGGCCTGCGGCACGGTGCGCGGGAAACCGTCGAGGATGAAACCGTTTTTGGCATCCGGCTGATCGATTCGATCGGAGATGATTCCGACCACGACATCGTCGGGCACGAGACCGCCGCTGGCCATGATCTCCTTGGCCTTGAGACCGACCGGCGTTCCGGCCGCCACCGCCGCACGCAACATCTCGCCGGTCGAGAGCTGGACGATGCCATAGCGCTGCACCAGCAGCTGCGCCTGGGTGCCCTTGCCCGATCCCGGCGGCCCCAGAAGTATAATTCTCATCGGCGTACGCCCCCCGATTGGTGCGCGATACGTCGCGCACCTGTGTTTTGAAGTCCAGTTACAGTGCAAATCATAATCAGCGCCGCACCGCTACCCATATCATAGGGGAGCAAATGGCCGGACGCCAAGAAGCCTTTGAGATCAGTGATTGCGCTTCAGTGCGAGTGGCTCTGCCGATGCCACCGGATGGCTGGCTGGCCGCTCCCGCAGGTGCCGCGCGTTGCACGCGCGGCGAATCGGCGGCGCAATTGCGCCGCCCGAGAGGACGCCGCGCTTAACGGCGCCGGCCGCGCAGCTTCGACTTCCGGATCAGACCTTCGTACTGATGCGCCAGGAGATAGCCCTGCACCTGCGCCACCGTGTCCATGGTGACGCTGACGACGATCAGCAGCGAAGTGCCGCCAAAGTAGAACGGCACCGAGGCGTAGGAGATCAGGATTTCCGGAATCAAGCAGACGATCGCCAGATAGACCGCGCCGAGCACGGTGATGCGCGACAGCACGTAGTCGATATATTCCGCGGTGCGCTCGCCCGGACGGATACCCGGAATGAAGCCGCCGTGCTTCTTCAGATTGTCCGCAGTCTCGGTCGGATTGAACACGATCGCGGTGTAGAAGAAGGCGAAGAACACGATCAGCGCCAGATACATGATCAGGAACAGCGGACGGCCGTGGCCGAGCTGGGTGTTGATCCACTGGAACCATTCCGGCCCACTGCCCGCGTTGAAGTTCGCAACCGTGGTCGGCAGCAGCAACAACGAGGACGCGAAGATCGGCGGGATCACGCCCGAGGTGTTGAGCTTGAGCGGCAGATGCGAGGACTGCCCCTCGAACATCTTGTTGCCGACCTGGCGTTTCGGATACTGGATCAAGAGGCGGCGCTGGGCGCGCTCCACGAACACGATGAACGCGATCACGGCCACCGCCATGACGATCACGACGAGAATCAGGCCGGTCGACATCGCACCCTGACGGCCGAGCTCGAGCATGTTGGCGAGCGCCGCCGGCAGCTCGGCGACGATGCCGGAGAGAATGATCAGGGAAATGCCGTTGCCGATGCCGCGCGAGGTGATCTGCTCGCCCAACCACATCAGGAACATGGTGCCGCCGGTCAGCGTGATCGCCGTCGACAGACGGAAGAACATGCCGGGGTCGCTGACGACGTTGCCGGCGCCTTCCAGGCCCACCGCGATGCCGTAGGACTGGAACGCGGCCAGGATCACCGTGAGATAGCGGGTGTACTGGTTCAGCAGCTTGCGGCCGGACTCGCCTTCCTTCTTCAGCGCTTCGAGCTGCGGCGAGACGGTGGTCAGGAGCTGGATGATGATGGAGGCCGAGATGTACGGCATGATGTTCAGCGCAAAGATCGCCATGCGGTGAATGCCGCCGCCGGCGAACATGTTGAACATGCCGAGGATGCCGCCCGCCTGGGAGCGGAATACCTGCTCCCAGATGTTGGGATCGATGCCGGGCAGCGGGATGTAGGTCCCGAGCCGATAAACGAGCAGCGCACCCAGGGTGAACCAGATGCGCTTCTTCAGTTCGTCGGCCTTGGCAAACGCACCGAAATTGAGATTGGCTGCCAGTTGTTCCGCTGCAGAGGCCATCTTGGACTTTCTCCCGCCGCCTTTTGCGCCGTTATGCCCGCGGCCGGGCTACATTATACCGGACACCGGACATTATCTGGGGCTACGGCTTCGATAAGTCCATCGTCCCGCATGCGTAAAGGCCCGCGAGCCGCGGGCCGATGACGCAGTTGTTACGCCGCCTCGCCTTCTTCCTTGGCAGGCGCGAGGATCTTCACCGAGCCGCCGGCCTTCTCGACTGCCGCGATCGCGGTCTTCGAGGCGCCGTGCACTTCGATGTTGAGCTTGGCCTTGAACTCGCCGCGGCCGAGCAGCCGCAGGCCGCCCTTGGCGCGGCGCAGCACGCCGGCCTTGACCAGCGATTCGACGTTCACGACGCTGCCGGCGTCGATCTTCTTGGCATCGACCGCGTCCTGGAGCCGGTCGAGATTGATCTCGGCGAACTCGATACGGAAGATGTTGTTGAAGCCGCGCTTGGGCAGACGGCGATGCAAGGGCATCTGGCCGCCTTCGAAACCCTTGATGCGCACGCCCGAACGCGCGGTCTGGCCCTTGCCACCGCGGCCGGCCTGCTTGCCCTTGCCCGAACCAATGCCGCGGCCGACGCGCATACGCTTCTTGCGTGAGCCGGCATTGTCGGCGATATCGCTGAGCTTCATCGCCCTGCTCCTTGTTTCTTGCGCATGACCTTCACCGAAAACGGGTCTCCGCTTCGGGATCGTGCGCCTTTGCTTACTTCTCGTCGACGATGCGAACGAGATGGTGAACCTTCAAGATCATGCCGCGCACCGCCGGGGTGTCCGGCAGTTCGCTGGTGCGGCCGATCTTGTTGAGCTTGAGCCCGATCAGCGTCGAGCGCTGCGAGTGATGGCGGCGGATCGCGCTGCCGGTCTGCTCGATCTTGATCGTCTTTGCGGTCGTAACGGCACTCTTGGCCATGGGCGTCTACTCCGAAAAGCTTCCGTTATTCGGCAACCGCCTCGGCGTCGCCACCGATACGGCGGGACTGGAGGGTGGACACCTTGATGTTGCGGCGGGCAGCGACCGAGCGCGGCGAATCCTGATGCTTCAGCGCATCGAAGGTCGCGCGAACCATGTTGTACGGGTTCGACGAGCCGATCGACTTCGCAACCACGTCCTGGACGCCGAGCGTCTCGAACACGGCGCGCATCGGACCGCCGGCGATGATCCCGGTACCGGCCGGAGCTGCGCGCAGGTAAACACGGCCCGCGCCATGACGGCCGGCGATGTCGTGATGCAGCGTGCGGCCCTCGCGCAACGACACGCGGGTCAGGTTGCGCTTGGCGGATTCGGTTGCCTTGCGGATCGCCTCGGGCACTTCGCGCGCCTTGCCGTGACCGAAGCCGGCGCGGCCCTTCTGGTCGCCGATCACGACCAGCGCTGCGAAACCGAAGCGCTTGCCGCCCTTGACGACCTTGGCGACGCGATTGATGTGGACGAGCTTGTCGACGAACTCGCTGTCGCGCTCTTCCCTGCGTTCACGTCCGCCGCCGCGTTGATCGCGTCCACCACGTTGTTCGCGTTCTGCCATGGTTTTTCCAGTCCTTCAGAGGCTTACGCCTCAATCCTCAAATTCTGTTAGAAGCTCAGCCCGCTCTCACGCGCCGCGTCGGCA
Organism: Bradyrhizobium sp. Kon69; assembly: GCF_055807515.1. Classification (NCBI taxonomy): domain Bacteria; kingdom Pseudomonadati; phylum Pseudomonadota; class Alphaproteobacteria; order Hyphomicrobiales; family Nitrobacteraceae; genus Bradyrhizobium; species Bradyrhizobium sp. Kon69. The sequence goes on from NZ_JBVVOS010000011.1 coordinate 66,368, forward strand.
AGAGCCTTGACGCGCCCGTGATAGAGATAGCTGCCGCGATCGAACACGACTTCCTTGACACCCTTCTCGGCGGCGCGCTCGGCTAGCAGCTTGCCGACCGCCTTCGCCGCATCGATGTCGGCGCCGGTCTTGCCGCCATCGCGCATCGACTTCTCGAGCGACGAGGCAGAGGCCAGCGTCTCGCCCTTCAGGTCGTCGATGACCTGGGCGTAGATGTGCTTGGACGAGCGGAACACCGACAGGCGCGGACGGCCGCCACCCGAGCGGCGCAGCTTCAGACGTACACTGCGCTTGCGCCGGGCATTCGTAACCTTGGCTTTCGACATGACCGGCTCCGTTACTTCTTCTTGCCTTCCTTGCGGAAGATGAATTCGCCAACATACTTCACGCCCTTGCCCTTGTAGGGCTCCGGCGGACGATAGGAGCGAATCTCGGCGGCGACCTGGCCGACGCGCTGAATGTCGCTGCCGGTCACCGTGATCTCCGTCGGCTTCGGCACGGTGATCGTGATCCCTTCCGGGATCGCGTAGACCACATCGTGGCTGTAGCCGAGCGCGAGCTGCAGGTTCTTGCCCTGCAGCGCGGCGCGGTAACCGACGCCGGTGATTTCGAGCTTCTTCTCGAAACCCTTGGTGACGCCTTCGACCAGATTCGCGACCTGGGCGCGAGCGGTCCCGTACAGGGCCCGCGCGCGGTTGGTCTCGACCCGGGGGTTCACCTTGACCTGGCCGTTGTCGAGCTTCACCTCGACGTCGTTATGGACGACGAACTGAAGCTGGCCCTTCGGCCCCTTCATCTTGACGGTCTGCCCGTCGACGGTCGCGGTCACACCCGACGGCACCGCTACCGGCCTTTTGCCAACACGTGACATGGATCAAAAATCCTTCTCAGAACACCGTGAAGAGAACTTCGCCGCCCACGTTCGCTTCACGCGCACTGTGGTCAGCCATGATTCCCTTCGGGGTCGACAACACCGAAATGCCGAGTCCGTTATTGACCCGCGGCAGGTTCTTCACCGAGGCGTAAACGCGGCGCCCGGGCTTGGAGACACGCTCGATCTCGCGGATAACGGGCTCGCCGTCGAAATACTTCAGCTCGATCTCGATCTCGCTGCGGCCCGAGGAGTGCTCGAGCGTGGCGTAACCGCGGATGTAGCCTTCGCTCTTCAGCACCTCGAGCACGTTCTCGCGCATCTTCGAGCCAGGCGTGGAGACCTTGTTCTTGGAGCGCATCTGCGCGTTGCGGATGCGGGTGATCAGATCGCTGATTGGATCGTGCGTAGACATCTAAACGACCCTCCTTACCAGCTGGACTTCACGAGGCCCGGGACCATGCCCTTGGAGCCAAGGTCCCGCATTGCGATGCGGGACAGTTTAGTCAAGCGATAGTTCGAGCGCGAACGGCCCGACAGCTCGCAACGCAGACGGATGCGGGTCGCCGACGAGTTGCGCGGCATTTCCGCCAGCTTCAGGGTCGCGGCGAACCGCTCCTCCATCGGCAACGTCTTGTCGGCGATGATCGCCTTCAACCGCTCGCGCTTCGGGGCGGCGTTCTTCGTCATCCGCTTGCGCCGGTTGTTCTTCTCGACTGAACTCTTCTTTGCCATGTTTGGCTCCTGGGTATCCGCGTTTGAGAGGCTTTAGGTCAGCGTCTCACTGCCGGAACGGGAAATTGAAAGCGGTCAACAAGGCCCTCGCCTCGTCGTCGGTCTTGGCCGTGGTGCAGACGGTGATGTCCATACCGCGGGATTCCGTGACCTTGTCGAAGTCGATCTCAGGGAAAATGATGTGTTCCTTGAGGCCGAGCGAGTAGTTGCCGCGGCCGTCGAAGCTCTTCGGGTTCAAGCCGCGGAAGTCGCGGACGCGCGGCAGCGCGACCGTCACCAGGCGATCGATGAACTCGTACATGCGGGCCTTGCGCAGCGTGACCTTGCAGCCGATCGGCTGGTTCTCACGCAACTTGAAGGTCGCGATCGCGACGCGCGAATAGGTCACGATCGCCTTCTGGCCGGCGATCTGGGTCAATTCCGCAGCGGCGTTCTCCGCCTTCTTGCGGTCGTTGACGGAATCGCCAACGCCCATGTTCAGCACGACCTTGTCCAGGCGCGGAACCTGCATGACGTTCTCATAACCGAACTTCTCGGTCATTTCCGTCCGGATCTTCGCGTCGTATTCCGCGCGCAGGCGCGGCGTGTAAGCGGCCTCAGCCATCGATCTCAGCTCCCGAGCTCTTGGCGATGCGGACCTTCTTGCCGTCCGCCAGAATCTTGAATCCGACGCGGGTCGGCTTCCCGTCCTTGCCGACATACGCGATGTTGGACAGTTGGATCGGCGACTCTTTCGAGATGATGCCGCCCTCCTGGGCCTGCGTCTGCTTCTGGTGACGCTTGACCATGTTGATGCCGCGCACCAGCGCCGTACCGGCGTCGGGACGCACTTCGAACACCTCGCCGGTGCGGCCCTTGTCGCGGCCGGTCAGCACGACGACCTTGTCGCCCTTGCGGATCTTCGCAGCCATCACAGCACCTCCGGCGCGAGCGAGATGATCTTCATGTGGTTCTTGGCGCGCAGCTCGCGCGGCACGGGCCCGAAGATACGGGTACCGACCGGCTCGGACTGATTGTTGATCAGAACGGCGGCGTTGCGGTCGAAGCGGATGACCGAACCGTCGGCGCGGCGGATGTCCTTGCGGACGCGCACCACGACGGCCTTCATCACGTCGCCCTTCTTCACCTTGCCACGCGGAATTGCTTCCTTGATCGAGACAACGATGATGTCGCCGATCGTGGCGTAGCGGCGCTTGGAGCCCCCGAGCACCTTGATACACATGACACGGCGTGCGCCAGAATTATCGGCCACGTCGAGGTTGGTCTGCATCTGAATCATTGATGCACCTCGTCCTCTTCTCTTTGCGCCAGCCCAGCCGGCGCTCAACATTTACCTGAAGTCAGTCGGCTAAAGCCAACAGATCAGGCGCTTTTCTTGTGTTCGCCCCGGATCACGACCCAGCGCTTCAACTTCGAAATCGGCTTCGATTCCTCGATCCACACCATGTCGCCCGGCTTGAACTCGCTGCTCTCGTCGTGCGCGTGGTAGTTTTTCGAACGGCGGATCGTCTTCTTGTAGATCGGGTGCGTGAAGCGGCGATCGACGCGCACCACGATGGTCTTGGCTTGCTTGTCGCTGACGACCACGCCCTGCAAAGTACGTTTCGGCATCTTCGTAAGCCTCTTACTTCTTCTTCGCGCGCGTCTGCGCGGCGACGGTCTTGATCCGGGCGATGTCACGGCGGGCCTCGCGCAGGCGCGAGGTGTTCTCGAGCTGCCCGGTGGCGCGCTGGAAGCGCAGGTTGAAGCGCTCCTTCTTCAGGTTCAGGATGGCGTCATCCTGCTGATCGGGGCTCAATGCGCGGATGTCTTCGATTTTCATCTGGGCCATGGCCATTACTCCGCAATGCGCTCGACGAAGCGCGTCTTGATCGGCAGCTTGGCTGCCGCCAGGGTCAGCGCTTCACGCGCCGTCTGGGTGTTGACGCCGTCGATCTCGAATAGCACCCGGCCCGGCTTGACGCGCGCGACCCACAATTCCGGCGCGCCCTTGCCGGAACCCATGCGGACTTCGGCAGGCTTCTTCGACACGGGAACGTCGGGGAATATGCGGATCCAGACGCGGCCGGCGCGCTTCATGTGGCGGGTCAGCGCGCGGCGGGCGGCTTCGATCTGGCGCGCGGTGACGCGCTCAGGCTCGGTCGCCTTCAGACCGAACTGGCCGAAGGCCAACGTCGCGCCCGAAGACGCAACGCCGTGGATACGGCCCTTATGCGCTTTCCGGAACTTCGTTTTCTTAGGTTGCATCATGGCTTCAAGCCCTCAAATTCTCTGTGCTGGCGTCAGGCCGCAGCGTTGTCACGGCGCTGCCGGCCGCCGCGATCGCCGCCGCCACCAGTCTCACCTTCGGCCATTCTCTTGTCCTGGGCCATCGGATCGTGCTCGAGGATCTCACCCTTGAAGATCCAGACCTTGACACCGCAGGTGCCGAAGGTCGTGAACGCGGTCGCAACGCCGTAGTCGATGTCTGCGCGCAACGTGTGCAGCGGCACGCGACCTTCGCGGTACCACTCCATGCGGGCGATTTCCGCGCCGCCCAGACGTCCGGAGCAGTTGATGCGGATGCCTTCCGCGCCGAGACGCATCGCCGACTGCACGGCGCGCTTCATGGCGCGGCGGAACGCCACGCGGCGCTCCAACTGCTGCGCGATCGACTCGGCCACCAGCGTCGCATCGAGCTCCGGCTTGCGGATTTCGACGATGTTGATGACGACGTCGGACGCGGTGATGTCCGCGACCTTCTTGCGCAGCTTGTCGATGTCGGCGCCCTTCTTGCCGATCACCACGCCCGGACGAGCCGAGTGGATGGTGACGCGGCACTTCTTGTGCGGACGCTCGATCACGATGCGGGCGACGGCCGCCTGCTTGAGCTCCTTGTGCAGGATCTCGCGGATCTTGACGTCCTCGTGCAGCAGCTTGCCGTATTCCTGCTTGCCCGCGTACCAGCGGGAATCCCAGGTCCGGTTGATGCCGAGACGCAGACCGATCGGATTGATCTTTTGACCCATCGTGTTCTCCTGCGTCCCTTAAGCCGCTGCTGCGGCTTCGACCTGACGAACGATGATCGTCAGCTGTGAAAATGGTTTGTAGACACGGCCCGAACGGCCACGGCCGCGGGCGGCAAAGCGCTTCATCACGAGGCCGTTGCCGACGAAGGCCTGCGCCACGACGAGATCGTCGACGTCGAGGTCATGGTTGTTCTCGGCGTTGGCAATAGCCGATTCCAGGCACTTCTTCACGTCAACCGCGATCCGCTTGCGCGAAAACTGCAGGTCGGCGAGCGCAGCAGCCGCCTTCCGGCCGCGAATGAGCTGGGCGACCAGGTTGAGCTTCTGCGGACTCACCCGCAGCATCCGGGCGACCGCCTTGGCCTCGTTCTCGGCGAGGCTCCGTTCGCGCTTAGGTTTGCTCATCGTTTAATCCTCAAGCCTTCTTGGCTTTCTTGTCCCCGGAGTGGCCATGGAAGGTCCGGGTCGGCGAGAACTCGCCGAACTTGTGACCGACCATTTCCTCGTTGACCGCCACCGGCACGTGCTTCTGACCGTTGTAGACGCCGAAGGTCAGGCCGACGAACTGCGGCAGGATCGTCGAGCGACGGCTCCAGATCTTGATGACGTCGTGACGGCCGGACGAGCGCGCGGCATCTGCCTTCTTGAGCAGAGAACCCTCGACGAACGGGCCTTTCCAGACTGAACGAACCATGTCCGGCGTTCCTTACTTCTTCCGCTTGTGGCGGCTTAGGAGAATGAATTTGTTGGTCGACTTGTTCGAGCGGGTCTTCTTACCCTTGGTCGGCTTGCCCCACGGAGTAACCGGGTGGCGACCGCCCGAGGTACGACCTTCACCACCGCCGTGCGGATGGTCGATCGGGTTCATCGAAACACCGCGGTTGTGCGGCTTGCGGCCCAGCCAACGGTTGCGGCCGGCCTTGCCGATCGACGTGTTCATGTGATCCGGGTTCGACACCGCGCCGATCGTGGCGCGGCAACGGCCGTGCACCAGGCGCTGTTCGCCCGAGTTCAGGCGGACGATCACGTAGTCCTGGTCGCGACCGACGAGCTGGGCGTAGGTGCCCGCGGAACGGGCGAGCTGGCCGCCCTTCCCGATCTTGACCTCGATATTGTGGATGATCGTGCCGACCGGCATGTTGCCGAGCGGCATGACATTGCCCGGCTTCACGTCGACGTAGTTGCCGGCGACGACGGAATCACCGACTGCCAGGCGCTGCGGCGCCAGGATATAGGCCTGGGTGCCGTCTTCGTACTTGACCAGCGCGATGAACGCGGTGCGGTTCGGATCATATTCCAGCCGCTCGACCGTCGCGGGCGCATCGACCTTGTCACGCTTGAAATCGACGGTACGCAACGTCCGCTTATGACCGCCGCCGCGGAAGCGCACGGTGATGCGACCGGTGTTGTTGCGGCCGCCAGAGGAGTGCTTGCCTTCGGTAAGCGCCTTGACCGGCTTGCCCTTGTAGAGGGCCGAACGATCGACCATGACCAGCTGGCGCTGGCCCGGCGTCGTGGGATTGAATGTCTTCAGTGCCATCGTCTTACGACCTTACAGACCGGTGGTCACGTCGATCCGGTGACCCTCTTCGAGAGTCACGATCGCGCGCTTGGAGTTCGACTGCGAGCCGAGGTTGCCGCGGAAGATCTTGGTCTTGCCCTTGCGGACCAGCGTGTTGACGCTCTTGACCTTGACGTCGAACAGCTTCTCGATCGCTTCCTTGATCTGCGGCTTGGTCGCCTTCGCGGCCACCTTGAACAGCACCTTGTTGTGCTCCGAGGCGATCGTGGCCTTTTCGGTCACGACCGGCGACAGGATCACGTCGTAATGGCGAGGCTCGATGTTCTTCGTCATTTGAAGCGCGCCTCCAGCGCATCGATGGCGGCCTTGGTCAGAACAAGTTTCCGACGGCGCAGGATGTCATAGACGTTGATGCCCTGGATCGGCAGCACGTCCATGTTCGGGATGTTGCGGGCTGCAGCGGCGAAGCCGTTGTTGAGCTCGGCGCCGTCGATGATCAGCGCGTTGGTCAACCCCAGACCGGAGAAATGACCGAGCAGCGCCTTGGTCTTGGCGGCTTCCAGCGCGGCCTTGTCGATCACGATGAGATCGCCGTCCTTGGCCTTGGCCGAGAGCGCATGCTTGAGAGCGAGCGCACGGACCTTCTTCGGCAGGTCGGTAGCGTGCGAACGCACCACCGGACCGAAGGCACGGCCACCGCCGCGGAACTGCGGCACGCGAGCCGAGCCGTGACGAGCACCACCGGTACCCTTCTGCTTGTACATTTTCTTGCCGGTGCGCCAGATCTCGGCGCGGCCCTTGGCCTTGTGCGTACCGGCCTGGCGCTTGTTGAGCTGCCACTGCACGCAACGTGCAATGATGTCCTGGCGCGGCTCGAGGCCGAAAATGGTGTCGGAAAGCTGGACCGAGCCGGCTTCCTTACCTTCGAGGGTGGTGACCTTCAATTCCATCTCACGCCTCCTGCGCAGCCGGAGCAGCGTCCGCTTCGCCAGCAACCTTGAACTTGCCGGGCTTCGGAGCTTCCTTAGGCAGCGGCTTCTTGACGGCGTCGCGCACGCGGATCCAGCCGCCCTTGGAACCGGGAACGGCGCCTTCGACGAGGATCAGACCGCGCTCGACATCGAGCTGAACGACCCGAAGGTTGAGCGTGGTGATGCGGTCGACGCCCATGTGACCGGGCATCTTCTTGTTCTTCCAGGTCTTGCCCGGGTCCTGACGGCCACCGGTCGAACCGATCGAACGGTGCGAGACCGAGACGCCGTGGGTGGCGCGCAGGCCGCCGAAGTTCCAGCGCTTCATACCGCCGGCAAAACCCTTACCGACCGAAGTACCGGTGACGTCGACGAACTGACCGACGACAAAGTGGTCGGCCAGGATCTCGGCACCGACGGGGATCATCTGATCCGCGGAGACGCGGAATTCCTCGACCTGCCGCTTCGGCTCGACCTTCGCGACCGCGAACTGGCCGCGCTCCGCCTTGGGCATGTACACGGTCTTGCGGCTGCCAGAACCAAGCTGGAGCGCGACATAACCGTTTTTCTCTTCGGTGCGGTGGCCTACGACCTGGCAATTGCCGAGCTTCAGCACGGTCACGGGGATATGTTCGCCGGCCTCTGTAAAGACCCGCGTCATCCCGACCTTTTGTGCGATCACTCCGGAGCGCATCGGCGTGCTTCCTGTTCTTTCTGTCCGCTAGTGGCGAACGTGATCCAAAAATCTTAGAGCTTGATCTCGACGTCGACACCGGCGGCCAAGTCGAGCTTCATCAAAGCATCGACGGTCTGCGGGGTCGGATCGACGATGTCGAGCAGGCGCTTGTGAGTGCGCATCTCGAACTGCTCGCGGCTCTTCTTGTCGACGTGCGGCGAACGGTTGACGGTGAACTTCTCGATGCGGGTGGGCAGCGGAATGGGTCCGCGGACCTGCGCGCCGGTGCGCTTCGCCGTGTTCACGATCTCGCGGGTCGACGTATCGAGGATACGATGGTCGAACGCCTTGAGACGGATACGAATGTTTTGGCCGTTCATTGCCGTGGTCTTTCTTCAGTGGGGTGGCGAATAGCGAATAGCGAATGTCACATTCGCTATTCGCCGATCCCTGTTCTCGTAATTACTCGATGATCGAGGCGACGACGCCGGCGCCGACGGTACGGCCACCTTCGCGGATCGCGAAGCGGAGCTTCTCTTCCATCGCGATCGGCACGATCAGGTGCACTTCCATCGCGATGTTGTCGCCCGGCATCACCATCTCGGTGCCTTCCGGCAGATGCACGACACCGGTCACGTCGGTGGTGCGGAAGTAGAACTGCGGACGGTAGTTGGTGAAGAACGGGGTATGACGGCCGCCCTCTTCCTTGGTGAGGATGTAAGCCTCAGCCTTGAACTTGGTGTGCGGCTTGACCGAACCCGGCTTGCACAGCACCTGGCCGCGCTCGACGTCCTCGCGCTTGGTACCGCGAAGCAGCGCACCGATGTTGTCGCCGGCCTGGCCCTGATCGAGCAGCTTGCGGAACATTTCGACGCCAGTGACCGTGGTCTTCTGCGTGGCGCGCAGACCGACGATCTCGATTTCCTCGCCGACCTTGACGATGCCGCGCTCGACACGGCCGGTCACGACGGTGCCGCGGCCCGAGATCGAGAACACGTCTTCAACCGGCATCAGGAACGGAAGGTCGACCGGACGCTCCGGCTGCGGAATGTAGGCGTCGACCTGCTTCATCAGCTCGAGGATGGCGTCATGGCCGAGCGTCTTGTCGGAATCCTCGAGGGCGGCAAGCGCCGAGCCCTTGATGATCGGGATGGTGTCGCCCGGGAATTCGTACTTCGAGAGCAGCTCGCGGACCTCGAGCTCGACGAGCTCGAGCAGTTCCGGATCGTCGACCATGTCGCACTTGTTGAGGAACACGACGAGCGCGGGAACGCCGACCTGGCGGGCGAGCAGGATGTGCTCGCGGGTCTGCGGCATCGGACCGTCAGCGGCCGACACGACCAGGATCGCACCGTCCATCTGGGCGGCGCCGGTGATCATGTTCTTCACGTAGTCGGCGTGGCCGGGGCAGTCGACATGCGCGTAGTGGCGGTTCTTGGTCTCGTATTCGACGTGCGCCGTCGAGATCGTGATACCGCGCGCCTTCTCTTCCGGCGCCTTGTCGATCTGGTCGTACGCGGTGAACGTCGCGCCGCCGGCTTCGGCGAGGACCTTGGTGATCGCCGCGGTCAGCGACGTCTTGCCATGGTCGACGTGACCAATGGTGCCGATGTTGCAGTGCGGCTTGTTACGTTCAAACTTTGCTTTGGCCATTTGACTCTCCGTTCAATCGTCAGTTCGAGACCGACGACAATCAGGCAAACTTCTTCTGGACTTCTGCCGACACGTTGGCCGGCGCTTCTGCGTAGTGGTCGAACTGCATGGTGAAGGTTGCGCGACCCTGGCTCATCGAGCGCAGGTTATTCACGTAACCGAACATGTTCATGAGCGGCACCATCGCGTTGATGACGTTGGCGTTGCCGCGCATGTCCTGACCCTGGATCTGACCGCGCCGGGAATTCAGGTCGCCGATGACGGAGCCGGTGTAATCTTCCGGGGTCACCACTTCGACCTTCATGATCGGCTCGAGCAGGACGGACTTGCCCTTCTGCAAGGCTTCGCGGAATGCAGCACGCGATGCGATTTCGAAGGCGAGCGCCGACGAGTCGACGTCGTGATACTTGCCGTCGACGAGCTGAACCTTGACGTCGACCACGGGGAAGCCCGCGACGACACCAGAGCCCATCACGCTGTTGAGGCCCTTTTCGACGCCGGGGATGTATTCCTTCGGAACCGCACCGCCGACGATCTTGGACTCGAACTCGTAGCCCTTGCCGGGCTCGTTCGGCTCGACCACGATCGACACTTCCGCGAACTGACCGGTACCGCCGGTCTGCTTCTTGTGAGTGTACTTGACCTCGGCCCTCTTGGTGACGCGCTCACGGAACGCCACCTGCGGCGCGCCGATGTTTGCATCGACCTTGTAGGTGCGGCGGAGGATGTCGACCTTGATGTCGAGATGGAGTTCGCCCATGCCCTTGAGGATGGTCTGGCCGGACTCCTGGTCGGTCGACACGCGGAAGGACGGATCCTCTGCAGCGAGCTTCGCCAGCGCCACGCCGAGCTTTTCCTGGTCGGCCTTGGACTTGGGTTCGATCGCGATCTCGATGACCGGCTCGGGGAATTCCATCTTTTCGAGGATCACCGCCTTGTCGGGATCGCACAGCGTGTCACCGGTGCGCGCTTCCTTCAGGCCAGCCAGTGCAACGATGTCGCCGGCATAGGCTTCCTTGATGTCTTCGCGGTTGTTCGCATGCATCAGCAACATGCGGCCGATGCGCTCCTTGCGGTCGCGCGTGGAATTGATGACGCCGGTGCCCGACAGCAGCGTGCCGGAATAGATGCGGCAGAAGGTGATGGTGCCGACGAACGGGTCGTCCATGATCTTGAAGGCCAACAGAGCCAGCGGCTCCTTGTCGTCCGGCAGGCGAACGACTTCGTTGCCGTCTTCGTCGACGCCCTTGATGGCGGGCACGTCAACCGGCGACGGCAGATAATCCACGACCGCGTCGAGCAAAGGCTGCACGCCCTTGTTCTTGAACGCCGAGCCGCACAATACCGGGAAGAACGCGCCAGTCAGCACGGCCTTGCGGATCAAGCGCTTCAACGTCGCCTCGTCGGGCTCCTTGCCGTCGAGGTAAGCGGCGAGAACTTCGTCGTCGAGCTCGACGGCGGCTTCCAACAGCTTCTCGCGATATTCCTTGGCCTTCTCGACCATGTCCTCGGGAATATCGATGTCGACGAACTTGGCGTCGAGCTTCTCTTCTTCCCAGACCACGCCCTTCATACGAACGAGATCGACCAGACCCTTGAAGTTGTTCTCGGAGCCGATCGGAAGCTGGATCGCGATCGGCTTCGCGCCGAGGCGGTCGACGATGTCCTGCATGCACTTGTAGAAGTCGGCGCCGGTCTTATCCATCTTGTTGGCGAAGACGATGCGCGGAACTTTGTACTTGTCGCCCTGGCGCCAGACCGTCTCGGTCTGAGGCTCGACGCCCTGGTTCGAGTCGAGCACGCACACGGCGCCGTCGAGCACGCGCAAGCTGCGCTCGACTTCGATGGTGAAGTCGACGTGGCCGGGAGTGTCGATGATGTTGAGACGCTTGCCTTCCCAGAACGCGGTGGTCGCGGCCGAGGTAATCGTAATGCCGCGCTCCTGCTCCTGCTCCATCCAGTCCATCGTCGCGGCACCTTCGTGCACTTCGCCGATCTTGTGGCTCTTGCCGGTGTAATAGAGGATGCGCTCGGTGGTCGTGGTCTTGCCGGCATCGATATGCGCCATGATACCGAAGTTACGGTAGTTCTCTATGGCATGAACGCGGGGCATGGAGTGTTCCTTAGATTCCGTGTGTCGCCGTTACCAGCGATAGTGCGAGAAGGCGCGGTTGGCTTCCGCCATCCGGTGCACGTCTTCGCGCTTCTTGACGGCGTTACCCCGGTTGTTCGACGCGTCCAGGAGCTCCGCGGAGAGCCGCTCGGTCATCGTCTTCTCGTTGCGATCGCGCGCAGCCGAGATCAGCCAGCGAATGCCCAGCGCCTGACGGCGCACCGAGCGAACTTCGACCGGGACCTGATAGGTCGCGCCGCCGACGCGGCGGGAGCGCACTTCGATCGTCGGCATGACGTTCTCGAGTGCCTGCTCGAACACGCCGAGCGGGTTCTGCTTGGTCTTGCTTTCGATGAGGCCGAACGCGCCGTAGACGATGCCTTCGGCGACCGACTTCTTTCCGGCGTACATCACCGAATTCATGAACTTCGTGACGATGATGTTCCCGAACTTCGGATCGGGAAGGACTTCGCGCTTTTCGGCAGAATGGCGACGAGACATGGACCTGGTTCCCGCTTACTTCGGACGCTTGGCGCCGTACTTCGAACGGCGCTGCTTACGGTTCTTGACGCCCTGGGTATCCAGAACGCCGCGGAGGATGTGATAGCGCACGCCGGGCAAGTCCTTGACGCGACCGCCGCGGATCATGACCACCGAGTGCTCCTGGAGGTTATGGCCCTCACCGGGGATGTAGCCGATCACCTCGAAGCCGTTGGTCAGGCGCACCTTGGCAACCTTACGAAGCGCCGAGTTCGGCTTCTTCGGGGTCGTGGTGTAAACGCGCGTGCAAACACCGCGCTTCTGCGGCGACTGCTGCAGTGCCGGCACCTTCTTGCGCGACTTCTGCACTTCCCGCGGTTGAGCGATCAGCTGGTTGATCGTCGGCATCCTGGCATTACCCTTTGTGTTCTGCCGCGGCCCGTCGCCGGGTCCGCAAATTCTTTCGAGCTACCCGCCCGACGAGGCCGTCTTGCGCGGAACAATCCGCACAAAGCGAAATCGCGCCAACCACCCATCAACGGGCGGAAAGCGCTTCGACGCCACAGAGGACCGCAGTAGTTGAACCGGTCAGCTTGAAGCTGCGGTCCTCGCACCGAGGTCATGCATCCGAATTCGATCTCGAGAGAACATGCTCACGAGACCTAAAATCGCACTGGCATTGCCTAGCTATGATCGACAGCGTTTGAGCGGCATTCGTCGAGGTTGGTGCCTGTCTTGGCGATCCCAGGGGATCAAACAGGTGGCCCGTTCCGACGTTGGCGATGCTCACCGCCTGTCGTTAAGTGAGGGGGTTCTATAAGTGGGAGTCGGTCAAGTCAAGGCGAAACGTCAGTCAGAAGCGCTTCCCGCGCCTGCCGAAATCGCTTCACGGGCCGCTCGCTGCACCTTCGCGAGATGGAAACGAAGAGCGCGTTCCGCCACCTCGAATCCAATTTATACCCGGGTTAAATATACTTTTGTAACCTTTGGCTAAGGCTTTCTTTCCGGTTGGAGCGCCAATGTGCCGCCTTGGGCAGAGATTAGCACCATGCGGTACACCGACATTGCCATTATCGGCGGGGGATTGTCCGGCTCAACCGCCGCCGCGATGCTCGGCGGTAGCGGCATTTCGACCATTCTGATCGATCCGCATGAGAGCTATTCGGCGGACTTTCGTGTCGAAAAACTCAGCGGTCACGTGCAGGTCGGGCGATTCCTGCAGACGGGAATCGCCGAATCGGTGCTGCGGCGCGCGACCTTCGTGGGTGAGAACTGGATCGCGCGCTTCGGCCGCCTGCTCGACAAGGCGCCGAGCCGACAGTTCAACATCCTCTACGATTCCCTCGTCAACGCTGTCCGCGACGAAATTCCTGCCGGCGTCGAGCGCATCTGCGCCAAGGCCGTCTTGGTCGAGACAAGTGCGGAGCGGCAGAAGGTCACTCTCTCCAACGACGAGATGGTCTCCGCCCGGCTGGTCGTGCTCGCCAACGGCCTCAACGTCGGCCTGCGCCACCAGCTGGGAATTTCGCGAAAAGTCGTCAGTGCCTGCCATTCGATTTCGGTCGGGTTCGACGTGATGCCCGCGGGACGGGACTCGTTCGACTTCCCGGCGCTGACCTATTTCTCGGAACGGCCGAGCGACCGCATCCCCTACCTCACGCTTTTTCCGATCGGGACCCGGATGCGCGCCAATCTGTTCGTCTACCGCAGCTTCGACGATCCCTGGCTGCTTGAGCTGCGCCGCGCGCCCGCCGAGACGCTGAACGCCGCGCTGCCACGGCTCAAGCGCATCACCGGACCATTCGACATTCCCGGTGAACTGAAAATCCGCCCGGTCGATCTCTATGTGAACGATGCAAGCGGCCAACCCGGCCTCGTGCTGGTGGGCGATGCCTTCTCGACCTCCTGCCCGGCCGCCGGCACAGGGTGCGACAAGGTCTTCACCGACGTCGAGCGGCTCTGCAACCGCTACATCCCGCGATGGCTGGCCTCCGACGGGATGGATACAAGCAAGATCGCCACCTTCTACGCAGATCCGGTCAAGCGGGCGTGCGACGATTGGTCGACGGCGAAGGCGTTCGACTTCCGCTCGGTCTCGATTGCGACGAGCCCCTATTGGACGGCGCAGCGCTGGGCACGCTTCATTGCCTGGTCGGTTCAGGGGCTATTGCGGCCGCTTGCAGGAGCCTTCGATCTGGAGCCGAACTTCCTCGGTCACTCCTCGTCATCGTCCTCGTCGAGCTCGTCTTCATCCTCGTCATCGTCGCTGTCCTCGTCGACGTGAGCTGGCGCGCCATGCGGTTGGTGGATCTGGTCGTTCCACAGCTTGCGATAAGTGCCGTTCTTGGCGAGCAGTTCGGCATGAGAGCCGCGCTCGATCGCCCTGCCCCCTGAAATCACGATGATCTCGTCCATCTCAACCACCGAGGTCAGACGGTGGGTTGACCAGATCATGGTGCGGCCCTTGGCAACCTTCAGCAGCGTGCGGTTGATCGCGGCTTCCGTGGTCTGGTCGAGCGCCGAAGTGGCTTCGTCCAGCAGCAGCACGGAGGGATTACGGATGACCGCGCGCGCGATCGCGATGCGCTGGCGCTGGCCGCCCGACAAGGTATCGCCGCGCTCGCCCACCGGCGTGTCGTATCTTTGCGGCAGGCTCATGATGTAGCGGTGGATCTCGGCCTTCTTGGCCGCCTCCTCCACTTCCTCGTCGGTCGCGCCCTCCTTGCCGAGCCGGATGTTCTCCCGGATCGACATGTTGAACAGCATGTTCTCCTGGAACACCACCGCCATGCTCCGGCGCAGCGAATCCAGCGTCACCTTGCGGACGTCGACGCCGTCGATGGTGACGCGCCCCTCGTCAGGCACGTAGAGCCGCAGGATCAGATTCAGCAGCGTGCTCTTGCCGGAGCCCGAGGGACCGACGATGGCAATGCGCTTGCCGACACTGAGCTTGAGACTGAGATTGTCCAGCACCGGCGTCTGGCTGCCTTCGTACTGGAAGGTCACGTGGTCGAAGGTGATGTCGTTGGTGATGCGCGGCAGATCGGGCGCGCCGGCACGATCGGCGCTGCGCGTAGGCTCGTCGAGCAGCTCCTGCATATGACGGATCGCGGCTGCCGCGGAGATCGACACGGGGATGAAATGCATCACATGGGCGATGTTGTAGGACACCTCCCAGAACGCGCTCTCGAAGGTGACGAAGGTGCCGATGGTGATCTGACCCTTGGTCGCCAGATACGCGCCGATCGCGAGCACGACGAGATGCAGGAGCAGCACCGAGATGGTGACCGTCCGCTCCACCATGGTCGACAGGAACGCCGCCGAGGCCATCTTGTTTCGCGTCTCGTCGTTGCGAAAGGTGAAGAACCCGAACATCCGGCGTTGCAGGCTGAACGCCTTGATCACGGCCTGCGCCGCCACGTTCTCCTGCACCATGCCGAGCAGCGCGGACTCGTTGAGCTTCTGCTCGTAATTCGCCTGAACAGCCTTCGGTGTGAGCATGCGGGGACCGATCAGCGTGATCGGAAACACCAGCAGCGCAACCGCCGCGAGCTGCCAGTTCAGGAACACCATCAGGATGATGCCCGCGATCAACTCCAGGAACGGCAACGCCGCACTGTTGGCGAAGGTCTTGACCGAACCCTCGAAGGCCGCGAGGTCGACAGAGAAGCGCGACAGGATCTCGCCGCGCTTGGTGCGGCCGAAATAGGCCGCCGGCAGGTCCTGGACGTGCTCGAACAGCCGTTTGCGGACGTCGGAGATGATGCACGCCGCGAGCCTCGCATCCCAGCGTTCGTACCAGACCGCGACGATCGAGGTGAAGATGCCCGCGACCGCGAGCACGCCGAGGATCTTGTACAGCGCCTGGAAATCCTCCTCGCCGAGCGCGTCGTCGATCAGGTACTTCAGGCTGAGCGGCATGATGACGTTGAAGAGCGTCTCGACGAAGACGCCGAACGCCACGAAGGACAGCATCTGCTTGTAGTTGACCAGGAAGGGTTTGACGAAGCCCAGGATGGTCGCGAGCGCGCCGGCGGCTTCGCGCGCGGTAAAGACGACGAGGTCCTCGTCCTCATCGTCGTCATCGAGCTCCAGCCCGCCATCCTCCTCGTCTTCGTCGTCCTCGTCGTCTTCGAGGTCCGGCTTGACGGTGGGGACGAGCTTGTCGTCGAGCTCGGCCGCCTCTTCCGCGGCGAGCTTCTGTTTGTCGGGCGGGAGGGGCTTGGACGCCATGAAACCAACCGATGCTGACGGCCGGCATGACCGTAGAGAAAGAAGGAAATAGCGGAAACCGCTACTGCATCGATTCTATGCGATCAGGATGAATTCGGCAAAACAATTGGCGAAGGCGGCCGTTTCAGGCGGCTAGTCGTCTTCCTCGTCCTCGACCTTGTCAAAAAAGGAATAGCGCAGGGAATCGGCGTCGGCGTACCACTGGCCCGGGCCCTTGTTGGCGGCGAGCGTCGTCTCCCAGAGCGCATCGGTGCAGTCCTTGCGGTGCATCGACAGCTCGAAGCCGTTACCGAAGAACAATTCGGACCATTCCCACCAGGTGCCGAGCTTCTTGACCCCACGCAGGAGGTCGTAGCGGTCGATCAGTGCCGGCGCCATGTCCGAGGTGACCGAGCCGAACACGAGCCCGGTCTTGACCACACGGTTCAGCTCCCTGATCGCACGGACCACCTGCTTCGGGGAAACATGGCAGAGGCTGGTCTCGAACACGAAGTCGAACGCACCGTCCTTGAACGGCATGTCGGTGATCGAACCGAGCTTGTTGTACTTCTTCAGCGCCTTCGGCGTTCTGGCGTGAATGGCGCGGTTGTTCTCGATGCCGAAGGCATCGATGCCGCGATCGCGCAGCGCGCCGACAAGCTCGCCGCTGGCCGAGCCCGCGATCAAGAGCTTCGTGCCTTTGGCCTTGCCCCAGACAATGCCGATCAGTTTTGTGAGATAGTCGGGATCCGTGAAGTGTTGCCACGTTTCGCTGTAGGGACCCTGGCCGCGATAATTGTCGAAATAGTCGCGATCGATCTTGTCCGAGAGCGGCTTGTCGTCCTGCGAACGCTCGCGGCGCAGGCGCATCAT
This sequence comes from Bradyrhizobium sp. Kon69, assembly GCF_055807515.1. Lineage (NCBI taxonomy): Bacteria > Pseudomonadati > Pseudomonadota > Alphaproteobacteria > Hyphomicrobiales > Nitrobacteraceae > Bradyrhizobium > Bradyrhizobium sp. Kon69. The sequence continues at coordinate 83,482 of NZ_JBVVOS010000011.1, forward strand.
CTCGGTCAAGATGATGTCGGTCGCCGCGTCCGAGGAATCGAGCAGGCCGTTCAGCGTCGAGTCGAACAGATAGTCGCCGACCACCACGATTCCGGGATGTTCCTTCGGCTCCGGCCGGTGATTGGTCATGACGTCGCGCACGGGCAAGCCGCCCGGAATCGCGTTCACCGACGACAGCCAGCGGTGGATCTTGCCTTCCATGAAATGGGCGCGCGCATCGCCGAGCGATGCCGGCAGCGATTTCAGCGCGGCATCGATCAGCTCCTGGTCGGAGAGATTCGCAAAGGCCAGCGCGTCGGAGCCCGGAATCAGCCAGTTCAGTACGCCGTGCTTGCCCACATCATGGCGCGCGCCCTCGTTGTAGACACAGCAACCGCCAAAGGCTTCCGACATGAACCAAGCGCCGGCGATCTTGTCGCCCCAGAACGGCGTGTCGAACAGGATCGAGACACGCAAATAGTGCGCGGGACGGTCGAAGTACGAGACGTGCTTGACCATCGACTTGCGGAGCTGTTCGCCCTCCCAGCCGACGGTCCCGAGCCAGGAATGCGGCAGACAGACCAGCACAAGGTCGAAGTCGCGCGTCTCCGGCCCCTTGCCGTTCATCATCTTGAGCTGATAGCGGCCGGTCGGCGCCTTGCCGACCGTGAGGACGCGATGATTGAGCTGGATGTCGGCATTGACCTCGGACTGGAGGCACTCGATGAGCTGCTCGTTGCCGTTCTGGATGGAATAGAGGCCGATATAGCCGTCGACATCCATCAGGTAGTTCTTGAGCGCGTTGAGCCCGTTGGTGTTGTGGCTCTCGGTCGCGAGGTCCGAGCGTGCCATCACCTTGAAGAATCGCTTTGCGGTTTCGTCCTCGACCTCCTCGTCGAGCACCTGTTCGGCGGTCTTGTAGGCCCAGGGGTTCTCGTTGTCGTGCGCGCCGACGCCCTCGTAATACTCGATCGGCGTCATCGTCTCGGCGCAGCGCTTACGGAACGCCTCGATTGCGGCTGCGGTCTTGGCACCGTATTTGCGGCGCATGCCCGCGACGTCGTTGAGGAGCTCGCCGCCGAACTGCACCTGCTCGGCATCCATCGGAATGGTCTGCAAGCCGAAATGCTGGATCAACTCGCGTAACGGATCCGGCCCGGTCATCGAGTAGTCGTAGATCTCGGCAACGCCGGCCTCGTACATCGCGGGCGCGGAATCGAATTTGCGCGTGACGATCTTGCCGCCGAGCCGGTCGGATGCCTCGTAGATGGTGACGCGGCAGAGGTCGCCGAGCTTACGCTTCAGATACCAAGCGCTCATCAGCCCGCCGGGGCCGCCGCCTACGATTGCGAGATCAAGCATGAGAATTCCGTGGTCTCCGGCCCGCCCCCTTCACGGGACCACCGGTCTAAGCTCTCCTAGCAGAAGCGCTTTTGCGCCTGAAGGAAAGATGAACAAAGGTTGATCCTGCACCGCAACAGGGAAACAAAGCAGCAAAAAGGCCGGCTTTCGCCGGCCTTTTCAGTGTCCTCGGTATTCCTACGGATGAACGATCATTCCGCAGGTGGCAGCGCCATCGGCTCCACTTCCGGCGCCGGCGGCACGACCGCCGCCTGCTTCTCGCGCTCGTCGAGGATCATCTTGTCGCGCTTCACGGCGACTTCGCGGATCTTCGCCATGGAGGCGCCGGTGCCTGCCGGAATCAGCCGGCCGACAATGACGTTCTCCTTGAGGCCTTCGAGCGGATCGACCTTGCCGTTGACCGCCGCTTCCGTGAGGACGCGGGTGGTCTCCTGGAACGAGGCTGCCGAGAAGAAGGAGCGGGTCTGAAGGCTCGCCTTGGTGATGCCGAGCAGAACCGGCGTTCCCGTGGCGATCTTCTTGCCCTCTTCCTTGGCCTTCGCGTTGATCTGGTCGAACTCGATCTTGTCGATCTGCTCGCCCGAGATCATGTCCGTGTCGCCCTGGTCGGTGACTTCCACCTTCTGGAGCATCTGACGGACGATCACCTCGATGTGCTTGTCGTTGATGAGCACGCCCTGGAGCCGGTAGACCTCCTGGATCTCGTTGACCAGATAGGCCGCGAGTTCCTCGATGCCCTTGACCGCCAGAATGTCGTGCGGCGCCGGGTTGCCTTCCACGATGAAGTCACCCTTTTCGACGACGTCGCCGTCCTGAAGGTGGATGTGCTTGCCCTTCGGGATCAGGTACTCGCGCGCTTCGTCGGTCTTGTCCATCGGCTCGATCGAGATGCGACGCTTGTTCTTGTAGTCGCGCCCAAACCGGATGGTGCCCGCGATTTCGGCGATGATCGCCGCATCCTTCGGACGCCGAGCCTCGAACAATTCCGCCACCCGCGGCAGACCGCCGGTGATGTCGCGTGTCTTGGCGCTTTCGGTCGAGACACGGGCGAGAATGTCGCCCGCCTGGACCTTGGCTCCGACGTCGACCGACAGAATGCCGTCGACCGACAGCATGTAGCGAGCATCGCCGCCACGGGCGAGCTTGAGCACCTTGCCGTCCTTGCCCTTAATCACGATGGCGGGACGCAGGTCCCCGCCGCCGCGCATCGAGCGCCAGTCGATGACCACGCGCTTGGCAATACCGGTGGCCTCGTCGAGCGTTTCCGAGATCGACTGTCCCTCGACCAGATCCTCGAAGCCGATGGTGCCTTCGACCTCGGTGAGGAGCGGACGGGTGTAGGGATCCCATTCGACGATACGCTGGCCGCGCTTGACCATGTCGCCCTCGTCGACGTGCAGGCGCGAACCGTACTGAATACGGTGCGTCGCACGCTCGGTGCCGTCGGCATCGACGATCGCGATCACCATGTTGCGAACCATCGCGACCAGGTGGCCGTCGCTGTTGCGGGCGATGGCCTTGTTCCGGATCACGATCTTGCCGTCGAAGTTGGATTCGACGAAAGATTGCTCGTTCAGCTGCGCCGCACCGCCGATGTGGAAGGTGCGCATGGTGAGCTGGGTGCCAGGCTCGCCGATCGACTGCGCCGCGATGACGCCGACCGCTTCGCCGTGGTTGACCGGCGTGCCGCGAGCGAGATCGCGGCCGTAGCACTTGCCGCAGATGCCGTTGACGAGTTCGCAGGTCAGCGCCGAGCGGATCTTCACCTCCTGGACGCCGCCCTGATGGATGGCATCCAGATGGCTCTCTTCCATCAGCGTACCGCGCTTGAAGATCACCTTGCCCGTGCTGTCACGCACGTCTTCGCAGGCCGTGCGTCCGAGGATGCGCGAGCCGAGCGAAGCGACTACGGTGCCGGCATCGACGATGGCGCGCATCTTGATGCCGAGCTTGGTGCCGCAATCGTCCTGCGTGATGATGCAATCCTGCGCGACGTCGACGAGACGACGGGTCAGGTAGCCGGAGTTCGCGGTCTTCAACGCGGTGTCCGCGAGGCCCTTGCGGGCGCCGTGGGTCGAGTTGAAGTACTCGAGCACCGAGAGGCCTTCCTTGAAGTTCGAGATGATCGGCGTCTCGATGATCTCGCCAGACGGCTTGGCCATCAGGCCACGCATGCCGGCGAGCTGGCGCATCTGGGCCGGCGAACCGCGGGCACCAGAGTGGGCCATCATGTAGATCGAGTTGATGTCGGCATCCGCCCCGCTCGCCGTCTTCTTGGTCGAGGAGATCTCCTTCATCATCGCCTTGGCGATTTCTTCCGTGGCCTTCGACCAGGCGTCGACGACCTTGTTGTACTTCTCGCCATGGGTGATCAAACCGTCGTTGTACTGCTGCTCGAAATCCTTCGCCAGCGTACGGGTGGTCTCGACGATCTTCCACTTGGAGTGCGGCACGACCATGTCGTCCTTGCCGAACGAGATGCCGGCCTTGAACGCGTTGTAGAAGCCGAGCGCCATGATGCGGTCGCAGAAGATCACCGTCTCCTTCTGACCACAGTGGCGGTAGACCTGGTCGATGACGCCGGAGATCTCGCGCTTGGTCATCAGCTTGTTGATGATCTCGTAGGGAACACGCGGGTTCTTCGGCAGCAGATTGCCCAGCATGACGCGGCCAGCGGTGGTCTCGATCCAGCGCTTGGAGATCTTGCCGGTATCGTCGATGCCTTCCCACCGGTACTTGATCTTGGTGTGGAGGTGGATGACCTTCGCGTGCAGCGCGTGCTCGAGCTCCGCCATCTCCCCGAAGATCTTGCCCTCGCCGGGCAGGCCTTCGCGCATGATGGAGACGTAGTAGAGACCGAGCACGATGTCCTGCGACGGCACGATGATCGGCTGGCCGTTCGCCGGATGCAGGATGTTGTTGGTCGACATCATCAGGACGCGCGCTTCCAGCTGCGCTTCCAGCGACAGCGGGACGTGCACGGCCATCTGGTCGCCGTCGAAGTCGGCGTTGAACGCGGCGCAGACCAGCGGGTGGAGCTGGATCGCCTTGCCCTCGATCAGCACGGGCTCGAACGCCTGGATGCCGAGGCGATGCAGCGTCGGTGCGCGGTTGAGCAGCACGGGATGCTCGCGGATGACCTCGTCCAGGATGTCCCAGACCTCGGGCCGCTCCTTCTCGACCAGCTTCTTGGCCTGCTTCACGGTGGTGGACAGGCCCTTGGCGTCAAGCCGCGAGTAGATGAACGGCTTGAACAGCTCGAGCGCCATCTTCTTCGGCAGGCCGCACTGATGCAGGCGCAGCTCGGGACCGACCACGATCACCGAACGGCCCGAATAGTCGACGCGCTTGCCGAGCAGGTTCTGACGGAACCGGCCCTGCTTGCCCTTGAGCATGTCGGCGAGCGACTTCAGCGGACGCTTGTTGGCACCGGTGATGACGCGGCCGCGGCGGCCGTTGTCGAACAGCGCGTCGACCGCCTCCTGAAGCATGCGCTTCTCGTTGCGGATGATGATGTCCGGTGCGCGCAGCTCCATCAGCCGCTTCAAGCGGTTGTTGCGGTTGATGACGCGGCGGTAGAGGTCGTTGAGGTCCGAGGTCGCGAAGCGGCCGCCGTCCAGCGGCACCAGCGGACGCAGGTCCGGCGGAATCACCGGAACCACGGTCATGATCATCCATTCCGGCTTGTTGCCGGAGTGGCGGAACGCTTCCACGATCTTCAGGCGCTTGGCGAGCTTCTTGTGCTTGATGTCGGAGTCGGTCTCCTGCATCTCCGCGCGCAAGGTCAGCTCGAGCTTCTCGAGGTCCATGCCCTTGAGCAGCTCGCGGATTGCCTCCGCGCCGATCATGGCGGTGAAGGAATCCTGGCCGTATTCGTCCTGCGCCTTCAGATACTCGTCTTCCGACAAGAGCTGACGGTCCTTCAGCGCGGTGAGGCCCGGCTCGAGCACGACGTAATATTCGAAGTAGAGGATCCGCTCGAGATCCTTCAACGTCATGTCGAGCAGGAGGCCGATGCGCGAGGGCAGCGACTTCAGGAACCAGATGTGGGCGACGGGAGCTGCGAGCTCGATATGGCCCATGCGCTCGCGCCGGACGCGCGACAGCGTGACCTCGACCGAGCACTTCTCGCAGATGATGCCCTTGTACTTCATGCGCTTGTACTTGCCGCACAAGCACTCGTAGTCCTTGATCGGCCCGAAGATGCGGGCGCAGAACAGGCCGTCGCGCTCGGGCTTGAAGGTACGGTAGTTGATGGTTTCCGGCTTCTTGATCTCGCCGTACGACCAGGACAGAATCTTCTCGGGGCTCGCGATCGAGATCCGGATCTGGTCGAAGACCTGAGCCGGCGTCGTCGGATTAAAGAGATTCATAATTTCTTGGTTCATCGTCTTCTCCTCGCGTGCCGGTCGCCTCCGGCAGCAAATTCGAAAATCACTATGCGGGGCGCCCTGCCCTCGCGATTCGAGGACTGGGCGCCGATGCCCGGCCATTCAGGCCGGGCATGAGGGTCGTATTACTCGGCCGCTTCCGCCGTCCCCGGTCCGACCTTGGAATTGTGCAGATCGACGTTGAGGCCGAGCGAGCGCATTTCCTTGACCAGCACGTTGAACGATTCGGGAATACCGGCCTCGAAGGTGTCGTCGCCACGCACGATCGCCTCGTACACCTTGGTACGGCCGGCGACGTCGTCCGACTTCACGGTCAGCATCTCCTGGAGCGTGTACGCCGCGCCGTAAGCCTCGAGCGCCCACACTTCCATTTCGCCGAAACGCTGGCCACCGAACTGCGCCTTGCCGCCCAGCGGCTGCTGGGTAACGAGCGAGTACGGACCGATCGAACGCGCGTGGATCTTGTCGTCGACGAGATGGTGCAGCTTGAGCATGTAGATGTAGCCCACCGTCACCTTGCGATCGAAGGCATCGCCGGTGCGGCCGTCATAGACGGTCGACTGGCCCGAAGCGTCCAGACCGGCAAGCTTCAGCATCTCCTCGATGTCGGCTTCCTTGGCGCCGTCGAACACCGGCGTCGCGATCGGAACGCCGCGGCTCAGATTGTGGCCGAGCTCGATCAACTCGTTGTCGTTGAGCGACTTGATCGTCTCGTCCTCGCCGTAGACCTTCTTCAAGGTTTCCTTCAGCGGCCGGATGTCCTGCTTCGACAAATAGGCATCGACCGTCTGGCCGATACGCTTGCCGAGGCCGGCACAGGCCCAGCCGAGATGGGTCTCGAGGATCTGTCCGACGTTCATGCGCGAGGGCACGCCGAGCGGATTGAGCACGATGTCGGCATGCGTACCGTCTTCGAGGAACGGCATGTCCTCGATCGGCACGATCTTCGACACCACGCCCTTGTTGCCGTGGCGGCCGGCCATCTTGTCGCCGGGCTGGATCTTGCGCTTCACCGCGACGAAGACCTTGACCATCTTCATCACGCCGGGCGGCAATTCGTCACCGCGCTGAAGCTTTTCGACCTTGTCGAGGAAGCGCTGTTCCAGCCCCTTCTTCGACTCGTCGTACTGCTTCCGCATGGCCTCGATCTCGGCCATCAGCTTGTCGTTCGGCGAAGCGAACAGCCACCACTGCGACTTCGGGTACTCCTCGAGCACCGCACGGGTGATCTTGGTGTCCTTCTTGAAGCCCTTCGGACCGGCGATGCCCTGCCGTCCTTCGAGCAGCTCGGCAAGGCGGTTGTAGACGTTGCGGTCCAGGATCGCCTGCTCGTCGTCGCGGTCCTTGGCCAGACGCTCGATCTCTTCCCGCTCGATCGCCAGCGCACGCTCGTCCTTGTCGACGCCGTGCCGGTTGAACACGCGCACTTCGACGATGGTGCCCTGCACGCCCGGAGGAACGCGCAGCGAGGTGTCGCGGACGTCGGAAGCCTTCTCGCCGAAGATGGCGCGCAGGAGCTTTTCCTCCGGCGTCATCGGGCTTTCGCCCTTCGGCGTGATCTTGCCGACCAGGATGTCGCCGGCGCGCACTTCCGCGCCGATGTATACGATGCCGGCTTCGTCGAGGTTCTTCAGCGCTTCTTCCGAGACGTTCGGAATGTCGCGGGTGATTTCCTCGGGCCCGAGCTTGGTGTCGCGGGCCATCACCTCGAATTCTTCGATATGAATTGAGGTAAACACGTCTTCCTTCACGATCCGCTCGGAGAGCAGGATCGAGTCTTCGAAGTTGTAGCCGTTCCACGGCATGAACGCGACGAGCACGTTCCGGCCGAGCGCGAGCTCGCCGAGATCGGTCGACGGACCGTCGGCGATGATGTCGCCCTTCTTGACGATGTCGCCGACCTTCACCAGCGGACGCTGGTTGATGCAGGTCGACTGGTTGGAGCGCTGGTACTTCATCAGCCGGTAGATATCGACGCCCGACTTGGTCGGATCGAGATCTTCCGTGGCGCGGATGACGACGCGGGTTGCGTCGATCTGGTCGATCACGCCCGAACGGCGCGCCGCGATCGCGGCACCCGAGTCACGCGCAACCACGCCTTCCATGCCGGTGCCGACGAACGGCGCTTCGGCGCGAACCAGCGGCACCGCCTGGCGCTGCATGTTCGAGCCCATCAGCGCGCGGTTAGCGTCGTCGTTCTCGAGGAACGGGATCAGCGCGGCTGCGACCGAAACGAGCTGCTTCGGCGACACGTCCATGTAGTCGACCTTGTCCGGGGTCACCGGCAAGACTTCGCCGGCGTGACGGCAGACCACGAGATCTTCGGTGAAGCGGCCCTTCGGATCGAGCGGCACGTTGGCCTGCGCGACCGTGTAGCGGCCCTCTTCCATCGCCGAGAGGTACACAACCTCGTCAGTGACGCGGCCGTCCTTGACCTTGCGGTAAGGCGTCTCGACGAAGCCGTACTTGTTCACGCGCGCGAAGGTTGCGAGCGAGTTGATCAAGCCGATGTTCGGACCTTCCGGCGTCTCGATCGGGCAGATGCGGCCGTAATGCGTCGGATGCACGTCGCGCACCTCGAAGCCGGCGCGCTCGCGGGTCAGACCGCCCGGTCCAAGTGCCGACAGGCGGCGCTTGTGGGTGATCTCCGACAGCGGGTTGGTCTGGTCCATGAACTGCGAGAGCTGCGAGGAGCCGAAGAACTCGCGCACGGCGGCGGCCGCCGGCTTCGCGTTGATCAGGTCCTGCGGCATGACCGTGTCGATGTCGACCGAAGACATGCGCTCCTTGATCGCGCGCTCCATGCGGAGCAAGCCGATGCGGTACTGGTTCTCCATGAGCTCGCCGACCGAACGCACACGGCGGTTGCCGAGATGGTCGATGTCGTCGATCTCGCCCTTGCCGTCGCGCAAATCCACCAGCGTCTTGATGACGGAGAGGATGTCTTCCTTGCGCAGCGTGCGCTGGGTGTCGGGCGCATCGAGGTCGAGGCGCATGTTCATCTTGACGCGGCCGACCGCAGAGAGGTCGTAGCGCTCGGCGTCGAAGAACAGCGACTGGAACATCGCCTGCGCCGAATCCAGCGTCGGCGGCTCGCCCGGACGCATCACGCGGTAGATGTCGAACAGCGCGTCCTCACGCGTCATGTTCTTGTCGGCCGAGAGCGTGTTGCGGATGTAGGCGCCGACATTGACGTGGTCGATGTCGAGCAGCGGCAGCTCCTTGTAGCCCTGCTCGTTGAGAGCCTTCATCGACTTGTCGGTGATCTCTTCACCGGCCTCCGCGTGGATCTCGCCGGTCTTGGGATTGACGAGGTCCTCGGCGATGTAATTGCCGACGAGCTCCGCATCCGACAGACGCAGCGCCTTCAGGCCCTTCTCCTGCATCTGACGCGCACCGCGCACGGTGAGCTTCTTGCCGGCTTCGAGCACGACCTTGCCGGTATCGGCGTCGATCAGGTCGTTGATGGTCGAGTAGCCGCGGAAACGATTGGCGTCGAACGGAACACGCCAGCCCTCCTTGATCCGCTTGTACTGGATCTTCTTGTAGAAGGTGCTGAGGATCGCCTCGCCGTCGAGACCGAGCGCGAACATCAGCGACGTCACCGGAAGCTTGCGGCGACGGTCGATACGCGCATAGACGATGTCCTTGGCGTCGAACTCGATGTCGAGCCAGGAGCCGCGATACGGGATCACGCGGGCGGCGAACAGCAGCTTGCCCGACGAATGGGTCTTGCCCTTGTCGTGATCGAAGAACACGCCCGGCGAACGGTGCATCTGCGAGACGATGACGCGCTCGGTGCCGTTGACGATGAAGGTGCCGTTCATCGTCATGAGCGGGATGTCGCCCATATAGACGTCCTGCTCCTTGATGTCCTTGACCGACTTCGCGCCGGTTTCCTCGTCGATATCGAACACGATGAGGCGCAGCGTCACCTTGAGGGGGGCCGCGAAGGTCATGCCGCGCTGGCGGCACTCGTCGACGTCGTATTTCGGCGGCTCGAACTCGTAGCGGACGAATTCCAGCATCGAGGTGCCCGAGAAGTCCGAGATCGGGAACACCGAGCGGAACACCGCCTGCAAGCCCTCGTCAGACCGCCCGCCCTGGGGCTCGTCGACCATCAGGAACTGGTCATAGGACGCCTTCTGAACCTCGATGAGGTTCGGCATCTCGGCCACTTCCTTGATGTGTCCGAAGAACTTGCGAACGCGTTTGCGACCGGTGAATGTCTGCTGCGCCATCGTGGCCTCTCATTTTCGTCGCCCGATTTGGGCGCGCCCTCCGGAACGCGGCGACCGCCGCTCCCCGGGTTGAATTTTTCGAACCCGTCTTGGGGGCCGGAGACTCAGTTTCAGGCAGGAATGTCCTGAATCTGTTCTTCAGACCTTCAAAACGCAAAACGACGCGCGGGGCGCAGGAGCGCGCCCGCCCGTCACAACCAACCTCTTCACGGACTGCAAAAGCCCGAAATAGCTTCCTCTCCCAACGCCTTACAGGGAATGCGGCATCCCTGCCCACCGCGCTTTCGTGCTGCCGACCCGATATGGGGCGACATTAGTGCAGATTCGAGGGACAAACCCTCAAATCCCCACACTTTTTCGTGTTCGGCCTGCGTCGGGTCGTTCCGTCGCACGCCTTTTGCATCTGGCCCACCCCTTCAGGAGTGGACCGAGATCCCGGTTGCGATGATGCTGACCGGGATCTCGTGCCAGTAAGCGTTGCTTACTTGAGCTCGACCTTCGCGCCAGCCTTCTCGAGCTGGGCCTTGAGCTTCTCGGCTTCGTCCTTGTTCACGCCTTCCTTGACAGGCTTCGGCGCGCCCTCGACGAGGTCCTTTGCTTCCTTCAGGCCCAGGCCGGTGATGGCGCGGACTTCCTTGATGACCTCGATCTTCTTGTCGCCGGCGGCGGCAAGAACGACCGTGAACTCGGTCTTCTCTTCGGCCGGAGCGGCGGCGGCGCCACCACCAGCCGGGCCGGCCACGGCGACAGCCGCGGCAGCCGAAACGCCCCACTTCTCTTCGAGGAGCTTCGCGAGTTCGGCAGCTTCGAGCACGGTGAGGCTCGAGAGGTCGTCAACGATCTTCTGCAGGTCAGCCATTGTTCAGTTTCCTTGAATGTAAGTCTGGTTCGGGTTTGAGTTTTGCGAAGGGCGTCAGGCCGCTTCGCCCTTTGAGGCATAAGCCTGGATGACGCGCGCGAGCTTGCCCGCGGGCGCGTTGGCGAGCTGAGCGATCTTGGTCGCCGGGGCCACAAGCAGGCCGACGATCTTGGCGCGCAGTTCGTCAAGCGACGGCAGCGAGGCAAGAGCCTTCACGCCGTCGACATTCAGGACGGTCGTTCCCATCGAGCCACCAATGATGACGAACTTTTCGTTCGCCTTGGCGAATTCGACGGCGACCTTTGGCGCCGCTACCGGATCGTCTGAAGTGGCGATCACGGTCGGTCCCTTCAGCATGGGGCCGATGGCAACGACGTCAGTGCCTTCAAGAGCAATTTTGGCGAGACGGTTCTTCGAGACCTTCACCGAGGCACCAGCCTGCTTCATCTGCGAGCGCAGCTTCTGCATCTGGGCAACGGTCAGGCCGGAATATTGGGCAACGACCGCGACGCTCGTGGTCTTGAAGACCCCATTGAGCTGTTCGACCGCTTCCTTTTTTGCCGCTCGTTCCACAGCAAGCTCTTTCCGGTTGGCGGTCATCGCGAAAGCGGGACCGCCGGGTTGCACCCATCGTCCCGCCCAAACCTGAACCTCAGGGCCAAACCCATCGGACACGCCGGGCAAGACGACAATTCAAAGCCTGCCCTCCGGGAGCTCGCTGGAGCCCACGGCGTGTCGAGGTCCGAACCAAACCCATTCCGCAACCGACCCTAAGGCGGTCACGACGTGAAATCCGGTCTTCACCCGTCTATGCAGGCCATGCGATTAAGCCGTTGAGAAATCGAAATTCCCCGCGGGCGCCTGCAGTCTTGGACAGGACAAGGTCAGCCGGCGAACCGCCCGACCTCTGCCCGCATCCCACACCCGACGGGTTTCCCTCCTTTTCCGGCAAATCCTCACGGACGCCCTGAAAAGGAATGATCTCCATCGCTTGTTTTCGGAATGCGTGCACGAACGCGCCAGCCGAGGCCGGCACGTCCGGAAGCGGTTCTTTAACCGCTCGGGGCCTGCTTGCCAAGAGCAAAATTCACACCAGTTCCAATCCGTTGCCGCAGGCGCTTGACCCGGGCCGACAAGGGCCGATTCAGGCTCATTTGACCCCGTAAGGCAGTGGCTTGCCTTCGAAAAACGCGGACAGGTTCGCCAGCACGCAGTTCTGCATGGCGACGTGCGATTCGAGGGTGTGGCCGCCGATATGGGGGGCGAACACGACGTTGGGCAGCGCCGTCAGCGCGTCCGGGGCGTGCGGCTCCTTGTCGTAGACGTCGAGACCCGCGCCGGCGATGGTCTTTTCGGTGAGCGCCACCACCAGGGCTTTCTCGTCGATCACCGAGCCGCGGGAGATGTTGACGACATAGCCGTCCGCCCCGAGGCGCTTGAGGATGTCGGCGCTGACGGCACGCTGGGTCTCGGCTCCTGCCCGGACCGCAATCATCAGCACGCTGCACCAGTCGGCCAGCGCCTCTAGCGTCGGGAAATATTGATAGGGCAGCTCGTATTTGCTGCGGCTGAAATAGCCGATTTCGCTCTCGAAGGATGCGCAGCGCGCTGCGATCTTGCGGCCGATCTCGCCCATGCCGTAGACGCCGATGCGGCGGCCCGGCATCCCGGCCTGCGGGCGCATCATCGGCGAGGGCTTTGACGCGGCCCAATCGCCGCTTCGGACGTACTGGTCGGCAACCAGGATTCGCCGCGTCGTCGCGAGCATCAGGGTCATCGCGATGTCGGCGACCGAGGCCGCATTGGCGCCCGGGCTATGTCCGACCGCGATGTTGCGGGCAGCAGCGGCCTTCAGGTCAACACCGTCATAGCCAGTGCCGTAGCAGACGATGGCGCCGAGCTTCGGAAACAGGTCCATCGCCTCCGCGCCCAGCGGCGTGCCACCGGCGGTGAGCACCGCGCGGATGCCGCCGAGCTGGTCGGCCGAAAACATCTCCCGCGCCGGCTTGCCGCCGGTGTCGAGCAGCTCGAACCGCTCGGCAAAGCGCGCCATCATCGTCTTGGGAAAGCGCGAGTAGATCAGGACCTTGTCAGTCATTGTTCTTGTTTCCGGTGAACGCCGTCACAAACGACGAGGGGCGGAATCGGTTGCCCAATTCCGCCCCTCGCCTCATGTCATTTCCAAAGCTTAGCCGAGAATGGTGCCCGGCTCGACCTTCACGCCGGGGCCCATCGACGAGGACACCGCAACGCGCTGGATGTAGGTGCCCTTGGAACCGGCCGGCTTGGCCTTGGAGACAGCGTCAGCGAGAGCCTTGATGTTCTCGACCAGTTTTTCCTCGGTGAATGAGGCCTTGCCGACGCCAGCCTGCAGGATGCCGGCCTTTTCGACGCGGAACTCGACCGAGCCGCCCTTGGCGCCCTTCACGGCGCCGGTGACGTCCATGGTCACGGTGCCGATCTTCGGGTTCGGCATCAGGCCGCGCGGGCCGAGCACCTTACCAAGGCGGCCGACCAGCGGCATCATGTCGGGGGTTGCGATACAGCGGTCGAAATCGATCGTGCCGTTCTGCACCTTCTCGACCAGGTCCTCGGCGCCGACGACATCGGCACCCGCAGCCTTGGCCTCGTCGGCCTTGGCGCCGCGGGCGAACACGCCGACGCGGAGCGTACGGCCGGTGCCGTTCGGCAGGGTCACGACACCGCGGACCATCTGGTCGGCGTGACGCGGATCGACGCCGAGATTGATCGCGACCTCGATGGTCTCGTCGAACTTCGCTTTCGCGCGTTCCTTGACCATCTTGATGGCGTCCGCGAGCGGGTAAAGCTTTTCGCGATCAATACCTTCGCGGGCTTTGTTCAAACGCTTTCCGATTGCCATGAGCCCTTACCCCGCCACTTCCAGACCCATCGAACGGGCAGAGCCCTCGACCATCTTCATGGCCGACTCGATCGAGTCGCAATTGAGATCCTTCATCTTCTTCTCGGCGATTTCGCGCACCTGCGCTTTGGTCACCGCACCCGCCTTGTCACGGCCCGGCGCCTTGGAGCCGGACTGGATCTTGGCAGCCTGCTTGAGGAAGAAGGACATCGGCGGCGTCTTCATCTCGAACGTGAACGAACGATCGGCGTAGATCGTGATCACGACGGGAATCGGGGTATTCTTCTCTTCCTTCTGGGTCTGGGCGTTGAACGCCTTGCAGAACTCCATGATGTTGAGACCGCGCTGACCGAGCGCGGGACCGATCGGGGGCGAAGGATTCGCCGCACCGGCCGGGACCTGAAGCTTCAGGTATCCGGTCACTTTCTTTGCCATGTATCACTCCTGTTGGGCCGGCCTGGGCCGGCGGTTTCAGGTTCGTGGTCTGGGTCGGATGCGGCTGGCAACCGCCCTCTCCCTCCCACGGCCTCTTGTTGCGCGAGACCGAAGCCTCACGCCTACTCGATCAGACCTTCTCGACCTGACCGAATTCCAGTTCGACCGGCGTGGCGCGGCCAAAGATCGACACCGCGACCTTCACGCGCGAGCGCGCCTCGTCGATTTCCTCGACCACACCCGAGAACGAGGCAAACGGGCCGTCGGCCACGCGCACGTTCTCGCCGATCTCGAACGACACCGACGCCTTCGGCCGCTCCACGCCCTCCTGCACCTGGTGCAGAATGCGCATGGCCTCGGCTTCCGAGATCGGCATCGGCTTGTTTTCCGCGCCGAGGAAGCCGGTCACCTTCGGGGTGTTCTTGATCAGATGAAACGCCTCGTCGGTCAGCTTCATCTTCACCAGGACGTAGCCCGGGAAGAACTTGCGCTCGGCGTCGATCTTGCGGCCGCGGCGCACTTCCGTGACCTTCTCGGTTGGAACCAGCACCAGCTCGAACAGCTCCTCGAGCCCGCGCTGCTTGGCCTGCTCGCGGATCGATTCGGCGACCTTCTTCTCGAAGTTCGAATAGGCGTGGACGATGTACCAGCGCTTGTCAGACAATTGAGCCGTTGCTGTTGCCATCAGTGAATGCCCAGAAGGAAGGTGATGAGGACGCGGATGATCTGGTCGGCGGCGAAGAAGAAGATCGAGGCCACGGCGACCATGACGAACACCATGATGGTGGTGATCGTGGTCTCGCGGCGGGTCGGCCAGGTGACCTTGGCGGTCTCCGAGCGCACTTCCTGCAAGAACTTGAACGGGCTGACTGCCATCGTTTGATGTCCAACGTCCGTCGACAGACGCGAATGAATTTCAGGGATCCGAACAGCCGCCGTTGGCCCAGCCCTCTGTCGAAGGATGAGCCGGAAATCGGGCTCGATTGTTCGGGGATTTCAAAGCCGCGCCGGAAATCCGCGTCTAACGGGCCGGCTGCGAGTGCGCGGTATCTACTGCGGATGGGACCAAAGGTCAAGATAGAGAGGGCCCGCGCGGGTAAACCGACCTCCGCGGGCGACCGATTAGAGATCAGGCCGATCAAGGGCTTATCTGCCGCCTGCAAAGCGCCGCCCCAGGGCCTCAGCCGGTTCCTCGCAGAACGAGACCACCGGTGGCCCCCTCACCTGCAGCCCCTTTGGCAACCCCTCAAGGTCAGTCGGCCCGGTCGATCGTCGCAATGCCCGGCAACGGCACAACGAACTTTCCGCCCTCGGCGAAGTAGCCGGCGTGCTTGGCCCGGATCGGATCCACATAGCGCCAGGCGAAGACGACGACGAACGCCGGCTTGCGCTCGTAAAGGGCGGCGGGCGGCAGGATCGGGATGTCGTATCCGGGGCCCGCCATCACGTTCCCCTTCTTGGGATCGTCGTCCACCAGGAAGTCGATCTTGTTCTCCAGGCCGAACTGCGGCAGCAGGGTCGTGGTCCCGACCGAGACGCCGTAGCCGGCCACGAGCTGGCCGCGCGCATGGGCGGCGTGGGCCATTGCGACCAGCTCGTCGCGGATGGCGGCGATCCTCTTCGCATAGGGCACATAGTAGGCCGGCCGGTCGACGCCGAGCCGGTCTTCCTCGGCAATGAAGCGCGCGACTTCCGCGGACGGCTTCTTCGCGCCGCCGGCACGCTGCACCGTCACCCGGATCGAGCCGCCCTTGGTCTCGATGTGCTGGACGTCGATCACTTCCATGCCAAGCCGCGCGAAGAAGCGCGTCAGCGGCTTGATGTTAAAATACGACAGATGCTCGTGATAGACGGTGTCGAGAAGGTTCTTCTCGGTGACGTCGACGCCATACTGCGTTTCGAAAACGAACAGCCCGTCCGGCGCAAGCACGTCGCGAACCCCGATCACCAGCGGGTCGAGATTGTCGACATTGGCGATCATGTTGTTGGCGATCACGACACTGGCCGCGCCGTGGCTTTGCAGGATGCGGCGACCAATGGCATCGGTGAAGAAATCGCCGATGGTCTCGATCCCCGCTTCCGTCGCACGCCGCGCGATGTCGACGGCGGGATCGACACCCAGCACCCGCATGCCGCGCTCCCTAAAGAAACCGAGCAGCGATCCGTCGTTGCTGCCGAGCTCGACGACCAGCGAGCCAGGCGCGATGGCGAATCGGCTGACGACGTCGTTGGCATAGCCCGCGAAGTGCTCCCGCAGGCCAAGCGAGAGCGAGGTGGTATAGACGTAGTTTCGGTATTGGATCTCCGGATTGCCGACGTGGAGAATCTGCAGGTGGCCGCAGTCCGCGCAGAGGTGCAGCGCCATCGGCACCGCGGCCCGAAAGACGGGATCGTCGACGCTTGCATCCGGCACCTGAAAGTTCGGCGTGCCAATGGGCATGCCTGCCATCGGGACGACAAGCTCTTGCTTGTCCGAATGACAGAGGCGGCAGGTATGACGGACGTAGAACAGGTTTTTCATCGTAGGACCGTAAAACGGAGATATGCGAGCGGGCGAGGCAAGCTCACCCCGTGGTGATCAGATCGAGGGCACCGCCTCAGGAGGCCGGATATTCCGCGCGACCGATGATGAGGTCGATCGCGGCCATCATCCAGAACTGATGCGTGGTCTCGATAATGTTGTAGCTGCGGCTGTCGACGTAATAATTGACGTCGCCGAGATTGCGCAGCGGGTTTTCCGCGTTCATGCCCGACAGCGTGATCACATCGAGCTTCATCGTCCGCGCCTGCGCGACCGCATTGAGAATGTTCTTCGAGCGTCCCGACGAGCTGATTGCGACGAGGCAATCGCCGGCGCGGGCACTCAGCCTCACAGCATGCGCAATCCAGTCCTCGAAACCGTAATCATTGGCAAGGCACGACATCATGCTGGCATCGCTGAAGCAGAGTGCGGGCACCGATGCGTTCTTCGCCAGATCGATTGCGAGATGGGAGGCGATGCCGGCCGAGCCTCCATTGCCGATGAAGATGACGCGGCCGCCCTGCTCGCGCGCGCGCAACCAGGCCGTGCGGGTGGCGGAAATCCTGGCGAAAACCCCGTCGTCAATTGCCGTCGCACGATGGAGGCGCCCTACGTAGTCGTCAAGGAAAGCCTTGTGACCGGGATCGACGGACTCGGCAGGCATGGGCTCGCGGCTCGACGGCGACATGACGCCCTGATACCGGCTATCACCAGCGATTGCAAAGGTATATTACCTTCGAAGTCGACCAGCAGCCGATTCGGTTTCCACCTTCACTCAACATTGGCGGGCCTGTTTCGCTGGGCATTCGCATCACGGATGTTCCTATGAAATGCATCGTTACCGGTGGCGCCGGCTTCATCGGCAGTCACCTCGTCGACCGCCTCCTCGACGATGGCCACGAGGTCGTCGCGCTCGACAATTTCGTGATCGGACGCCCCGAAAATCTGGCCTCGCGCATCGATTCTGATCGACTGAAGATCGTGCGGGCCGACGTCACCGAACTCGAATCGATCAAGCCGCATTTCGACGGCATCGACTGGGTATTCCATCTCGCAGCGCTGGCAGACATCGTTCCCTCGATCGAGTCCCCGATCCCCTATCACCGCGCCAACGTCGACGGCACCGTCAACGTTCTCGAGGCTGCACGGCAGGCGGGCGTCAGCCGCTTCGTTTATGCCGCGTCGTCGTCCTGCTACGGAATTCCCGACGTCTATCCGACGCCGGAGAGCGCCGAGATCCGGCCGATGTACCCCTATGCCCTTACCAAGAATCTCGGCGAGCAGTGCGTCATGCACTGGTGCCAGGTCTACAAGCTGCCCGCGGTCGCGCTGCGCCTGTTCAACGTGTACGGGCCGCGCCATCGCACCACGGGCACCTATGGCGCCGTGTTCGGCGTATTCATGGCGCAGAAGCTCGCCGGCAAGCCCTTCACGGTGGTCGGCGACGGCGAGCAGACCCGCGACTTCACCTTCGTCAGCGATGTCGCCGACGCTTTCGTGACCGCCGCGTGCTCCGATGTCTCGAACGAAATTTTCAACGTCGGCTCCGACAACACCTACGGTGTCAACCGGCTGGTCGAGCTTCTCGGCGGCGACAAGATCCACATTCCCAAGCGTCCCGGCGAGCCCGATTGCACCTATGCCGACATCACCAAGATCAAGCGGATCCTGAAATGGACGCCGAAGGTAAAATTTGAGGACGGGGTCGCGACGATGCTGAAGTCGATGGATCAGTACAAGGACGCCCCCCTGTGGACAGTGGACAAGATCGCGGACGCGACGAAGGACTGGTTCAAATATCTCGGGGACAACAACGACGCGGCGTCCGGGGCGCCGCAGAAGGCAAGCCAGTGAACAGGTTCGCCGGGTATGGTTGCCGCGAATCGATCAATTCCGGGCCGCCCGGCTGAGGCCGGCTGGCGCTTTGGGTTATTCACATGGGCAATATTCCGACCGACACTCCCGCGTTGAACGACCAACTGGCGGCCCACGAAAAGATCAAGACGGTCGAGGAATTGGGCGAGATTGCGCGGTCCGCGCAAGCGCGGGGCCGGAAGGTTGCACTCTGCCACGGCGTCTTCGACCTCGTGCATCTCGGCCATATCAGACACATCCAGGCGGCGCGCAACGAGGGCGACGTCGTCATGGTGACGATCACCGCCGACCGTTACGTCAACAAGGGACCCGGTCGGCCGATCTTCCCCGAAAACATGCGGGCCGAGATGCTGGCCTCGCTCGCGACCGTGGATTGGGTCGGCATCAATCATACCTCCAGCGCCGAGCCGATCCTGGATACGGTGCGGCCGGACATCTATGTGAAGGGGTCCGACTACGAAAACCCCGAAGACGACGTGACCGGCAAGATCCGGAGCGAGCGCGACGTCGTCGAGCGTCACGGCGGACGCATCGTGTTCACCCGTGACGTGACCTTCAGCTCCTCGTCGCTGGTGAACCGGTATTTCGACATCTACGATCCGCCGCTCCGCGACTACCTGCAAAAAGTCCGTGAAGGTGGCGGCGCCGATCGCCTGCTGAAACTGATCGACAAGGTGCAGGACATGCACGTCGTGCTGGTCGGCGACACCATCATCGACGAATACCAGTACGTCACGGCGCTCGGAAAAGCCTCGAAGGAAAACATCGTCGCCACGCTGTTCAAGAGCGGCGAGCAATTTGCCGGCGGCGTCATCGCCGCGGCGAACCATGTCGCGAGCTTCTGCAAGTCGGTGGAGGTCGTCACGACGCTGGGTGGCAACGACTACCCTGAGGAGTTCATTCGGGCGCATGTCCGCCCGAACGTCACGTTAACGCCGATCCGCCTTCAGGGCCGTCCGACGACCCGCAAATCGCGGTACGTCGAGCTGGGATATCTGCACAAGCTCTTCGAAGTCTACACCATGGACGACACGCCGCTCGACGAGGCCGATCGGAAGGAAATCGACCGTATCACGACGGAGCGTGTGCGTAGCGCGGACGTGGTGATCGCCACTGATTTCGGCCACGGCATGATCGCGTCGAGCACGATCGACACCCTGATCGCCAACTCCAGGTTCCTGGCGGTCAATGCTCAGAGCAACAGCGGCAATCACGGCTACAATTTGATCACGAGATATCCGCGGGCCGACTAC
This sequence comes from Bradyrhizobium sp. Kon69, assembly GCF_055807515.1. Taxonomy (NCBI): domain Bacteria; kingdom Pseudomonadati; phylum Pseudomonadota; class Alphaproteobacteria; order Hyphomicrobiales; family Nitrobacteraceae; genus Bradyrhizobium; species Bradyrhizobium sp. Kon69. The sequence continues at coordinate 103,279 of NZ_JBVVOS010000011.1, forward strand.
ATCTGCATCGACGCGCCGGAGGCGCGTCTGGCTGCAACCGACAAGTTCAGCGACATCGCGTCCGTGATCGAGGCCGGCCTGCACGGCAAGATCGACTGCGACAACATGATCATCACGCACGGCTCCTTCGGCTGTTACCCCTTCTCGTCGAAAACCGGCGTCACGCGCGTCCCCGCCTTCACCAAGACCGTCGTCGACACCGTCGGCGCGGGGGACGCCTTCCTGACGATCACCGCGCCGCTGGTCGCCGCCGGCGGCAATATCGAGGACGTCGCCTTCATCGGCAACGCGGCCGGCGCGATCAAGGTCGGAATCGTCGGCCACCGCAGCTCGGTCGAAAAGGTGCCGCTGGTCAAGTTCGTCACCGCGTTGCTGAAGTAGCGCGACGGCAGATACTGGAGAACGACAGTGATTGGTCGACAATGGAATGTGATGGTCACCGGTGGTGCCGGCTATGTCGGTAGCGTGCTGGTTCCCCAGTTGCTCGCTGCGGGCCACAAGGTCACCGTGCTCGACCTGTTCATGTATGGCGAGGACGTGTTCGATGCCGTCCGGAACAATCCCGATTTGCGCCTGATCAAGGGCGACATCCGTGACGAAGCCGCGATCAACGAGGCCCTGCGCGGCAACGACGCCGTGATCCACCTCGCCTGCATCTCCAACGACCCGTCGTTCGAGCTGGACCCGGGGCTCGGCAAGTCGATCAATTACGATTGCTTCCGGCCGATGGTACGGGCCGCCAAGAAGGCGGGCATCAAGCGCTTCATCTATGCCTCCTCGTCCAGCGTCTACGGCACCAAGGACGAAGCCGAGGTGACCGAGGACCTGTCCTGCGAGCCGCTCACGGACTACTCGAAGTTCAAGGCGATGTGCGAGACCGACCTTGCCGACGAGGCCGCGTCCGGTTTCGTCACCTGCACGGTTCGTCCCGCCACCGTCTGCGGCTACGCACCGCGGCAGCGGCTCGACGTCGTCGTCAACATCCTGACAAATCTCGCGGTCAACACCGGCCGCATCCGCGTGTTCGGCGGAACGCAGCGCCGGCCCAATTTGCACATCGAGGACATGTCAGCGGCCTATCTGTTCCTGCTTCAGCAGGATGACGCAAAGATCGACGGCAAGACCTACAATATCGGTTACGAGAACCACTCGCTGATGAAGATCGCCGACATCGTCAAGTCGGTGGTCGGCAGCAATGTCGACGTCGTCGTCGAGCCGACCGACGATCTCCGCTCCTACCACGTCTCTTCGGAGAAGATCCGCCGCGAGCTCGGCTTTGCGCCGACCCACACGATCGAGCAGGCCGTGTCCGGCCTCGTCAACGCCTTCAAGGGCGGCCGCCTGCCGAACTCGCTCAACGACCCCCGGTACTTCAACATCAAGATGATGCAGAACATCAGCCTGAAGTGAGCGGCGTGCGAATCGGCATCGATTTCGACAACACGATCATCTGCTACGACAAGGTCTTTGCCGCCGTCGCACGTCAGCGTGGGCTGGTGCCGGAAGGGTGGGAGGGGCTTAAGACCGACCTACGGGATCATCTCCGGTCCCGCGCGGGCGGCGAGCTCGCCTGGCAAGGACTGCAAGGCTTCGTCTACGGCAAGGGAATTGGCAGCGCCGAGATCTATCCCGGAGTCCGCGAATTCCTGGCGGCGTGCAAGCAGACCGGCGCGAAGGTCTGCATCGTCAGCCACAAGACCCGATTCGGTCATCAGGACCCCGACCGCACCGATCTGCGTGACGCCGCGCGCAGCTGGCTGCGGGGGGCCAACCTGGTCGACGCTGCGGATGCGGCGCTGGCTATCGGCGATGTCTATTTCGAGGACACACTGCCCGCCAAGGTCGAGAGGCTCGTGAGCCTGAAGCTCGACGTCTTCATCGATGACCTCGTCGACGTCTTCGAACAACCGCATTTTCCGAAGGCCACGCGATCGATCCTGTTCACGCAGTCGCAGCCGCCCCACCCCGAACACTGCAAGCCGATCGCGACATGGGCCGATATCCGCCGCGAGGTGTTTGCGGCATGAGCGAGACCGACATCACCGCGCCGGATGCGATGGCGATCGGCAGCCGCCTGGCCGGTGCGCGTGTTGCGTCCGCCCAGCCGGCACGATCCGGCGGCAACAACAGGGTGTTTCGGCTGGAGATGGCGGATGGACCGCCCCTCGCCCTCAAGCATTATCCCTCCGACGGACGCGATCGCCTGGGACAGGAGTATGATGCACTCTCGTTCCTGGCGCGCAGCGGCATCACGTCGACACCGCAGCCAGTCGCGAAGGACGCGGATGCGTTCTGCGCGCTGTACCAATGGTTCGACGGCGAGGCCGCGGTGCTGCGCCCCCAAGGCGACGATGCCGATCAGCTCGCCGATTTCCTCATCGCGCTGCAGAAGCTGCGCGAGGCCGAAGGTGCGCAGAATCTGCGGAACGCCTCAGCCAGCATCTTCTCGCCCGAGGCGGCCATCGCCCAGTACGAGCAGCGCCTGGACGCACTGAAGCGGGCCTCGGATGATCATCCCGATCTGCGTGCGTTTATCGAAGGCAGCCTGGTTCCCAGCATTGACGTCGCGATTCGGCAGCTCCGTCGGCGCTACGCGGAACTGGGCTGGGATCCAACGGCGGACCTTGCGCCCAGCCTTCGCGCGCTAAGTCCGTCCGATTTCGGACTGCACAACGCGTTGCGCGCCGAAGACGGGCGCTTGCGATTCATCGACTTCGAATATTTTGGCTGGGACGACCCGGTCAAGCTCGTCTCCGACACCGCCATTCACCCCGGCAGCGACCTGCCGGAAGCGAGCGCGAATCGCTTGATTGAACGGCTGTCACGCGCCTTCGAGGCGAGCGATGACGCGTTTGCGATCCGCCGTGACGTACTGTATCCTGTGTTCAAGGGAATCTGGTGCCTGATTGTCCTGAACGCCTATTTGCCGGACAGCCGCTCCCGGCGCGCAATGGCTGCGCAAGGTGGCGATGTTACGATCCGCCTCGCCGGTCAGCTCGACAAAGCCCGCCGGCTTCACCAGACGATTCGCCCAACCGATTTACCGAAGTGACCCAGATCTCGCCCTACGCCGAAGCCGCCCTCACCTGCACGCTGGACGAGCGTAGCCTTTATCTGCGCCGCCTGGTGCTCAGTTCTGTCCGCTCCGCGGGGCGCGGACATGTCGGTCCGGCATTGTCGCTGATCGAGATGGTCCGCGTGCTCTACGATGACGTGCTGCGGATCGATCCGAACAACCCGCGCGATCCGGCCCGCGACCGCGCGATCCTCAGCAAGGGGCACGGCTGTCTGGCACTCTATGCGCTGCTGGCCGATCGCGGCTTCTTTCCCTTGTCGGAGCTGGACGGCTTCTGCGGCCCCGACAGCATTCTGGGCGGACATCCCGAATACGGAATGGTGCCGGGGGTCGAGGCCTCGACGGGCGCGCTCGGACACGGCCTGTCGATCGGTGTCGGCCTCGCGCTCGCTGCGCGCATGCGCGAGCGCAGCTACCGCACCTTCGTCCTGCTTGGCGACGGCGAGATCAACGAGGGATCGGTTTGGGAAGCTGCCATGGGCGCGGCCAAGCACGGGCTCGACAATCTGGTCGCGCTGATCGACTACAACAAGCTGCAGAGCTACGGGCCCACCGATTACGTCCTGCCGCTGGAGCCGCTCGCGGACAAATGGCGCAGCTTCGGCTTTGCCGTCCAGGAGCTCAACGGCCACGACGTCGGCGCCCTGCGCACAGTCCTGAAGCAGGTCCCAGCCGTTCCGGGAAAACCCACCGCGATCATCTGCCATACCGTCAAGGGCAAGGGTCTGCCGGCCGCGGAATCCAACGCCGATTGGCATCACAAGAACAAGCTCACCGACAGCGAGCTCGACGCCATCCGCGTCGCCGTCGGGGATTTTTGATCGGGTCCTCATGCGCAACACCGCGATGAACATGGTCCACAAGCTCGCCGCGCGCGACGAGCGTGTGCTCTACATCGGCTCCGATCCCGGCGCAGGTACCTTGCGCGCGATGAGCAAGGAGTTTCCCAAGCGCCACCTGATCGAAGGCATTTCGGAAGCACACATCATCGGCATGTCGGCCGGTCTCGCGATGGAAGGCTTCGTGCCCTACGTCAACACCATCGCCACATTCCTCACCCGCCGCTGCTACGAGCAGGTCGCGGTCGATCTGTGCCTGCACAATCTGCCGGTGCGGCTGATCGCCAATGGCGGCGGGCTGGTTTACGCGCCGCTCGGCCCCACCCACCAGGCGATCGAGGACATCGCCATCATGCGGGCGCTGCCGAACATGACGGTGGTCTGCCCGTGCGATGCCGACGAGGCCGCGCGGCTGATGGAGCAAACGCTCGACTGGACCGGGCCGATCTACATCCGACTCGGCAAAGGTGGCGACGCCGTGGTCTCGAAGGCCGAGCACGGCTTTGAGATCGGCAAGGCCATCCTGATGCGCCCGCCCGGCGACGTCATCATGGTCACGACAGGCATCATGCTCCAGCGCGCACTCGCTGCGGCCGACCTGCTGGCAGCGCAAGGCATTCGCGCCGGCATCCTGCATATGCACACGGTCAAACCGCTCGACACCGAGGCGCTGCTGCAAGCGATCCGGGGCACCAGGCTCGTGGTGACGCTGGAGGAGCACGTGCCCTCGGGCGGCCTTGGCAGCGCGGTCGCGGAGGCGCTGATCGACAAGCTCGGCTCTGGCCTGCCCGCGATGCTGCGGTTGTCGCTGCCGGACCGGTTCATGCACAATTACGGATCGCAGGACTCGCTGCTGAAGAAGCACGGACTTTCCGCCGACGCCATTGCGACCGCGATCGCGCGCGCGCTCCCCGCCTCGCACACCTCCTCTCCTCAACTTCATTCCACCTGACGGGCCCCATGCACGACGTTCGATATTCCTATCTGCTCGAGCAATTCTCCGACCCGGCACCGATCCTGGCCGAGATCGGCCGACTGGTGGCGACCGGTGACTTCACCCTGGGCAAGCCAGTCGCGGAATTCGAACGGCGCTTTGCCGAGCTGATCGGCGTGCGTCACGCCATCGGCGTCGGATCGGGCACCGATGCGCTCAAGCTGCCGCTCAAAGCGCTCGGCATCGGCCATGGCGACGAGGTCGTCACGGCCGCCAACACCTTCATCGCCACCGTCGGCGCCATCGCGGAGACCGGCGCGACGCCGGTGCTGGTCGACTGCGACGACTCCTTCTGCATGAACGTCGACTACGTCGAAGCCGCGATCACCGAGAAGACCAAGGCGATCATGCCGGTTCAGTTGACCGGCGAGGTCACCGACATGGGCAAGCTGATGGCGATCGCCCAGCGTCACAACATCCCCGTCGTCGAGGATTCCTGCCAGGGCATCCTGTCGGAGTTCGCGGGAAAACGGTCCGGCACCCACGGTATCGCGGCCGGCTTCTCTCTGCATCCGCTCAAGAACCTCAACGTCTGGGGCGATGCCGGTGTCGTCGTCACCAATGACGACGGGATGAACGAGCGACTTCGTCTGATCCGCAACCACGGCATGAAGAATCGCGACGAGATCGCGATCCTCGGCTGCAATTCGCGGCTCGATTCCCTCCAGGCGGTCGTCGGCAACTGGCTGATCGGCCAGACCAGCGAGATCACGCGCCGTCGGATCGAGAACGCGGCCTATTATGATGCGGGCCTTGCCGGCCTGCCCGGGCTGCGCATTCCGCCGCGCCGGCCCAACGTCAAGCACGTCTACCATCTCTACATGGTGTTCGCCGAGCGTCGCGACGAGCTCTACAAATACTGCCTGGACAACGGCATCGAAGCGAAGATCCACTATCCCATCCCGCTGTACCAGCAGGAAGGCCTCAAGCACCTCGGCTACGCGCCGGGCACCTTCCCGGTCACCGACCGCCACGCCCAGGAAGTCATCAGCTTCCCCGTCGACCAGCATCTGACGCGCGCCCAGCAGGACCGCGTCATCGAGATCGTTCGGAAGTTCTGCCATGGACGCTGACACCGGCCGCCGGCGCATTGGTTACGTCAATCTTCCCGCGCAATTCGAGGAAGAGCGCGTTGAGATCATGCAGGCGATCGAGGGCGTGTTCCGGCGCGGCGATTTCATCGGCGGCGCGGCCGTTACGAAGCTCGAAGAGGAGCTCGCCACCTATCTCGGCTCGCCGCATGTGGTGACGCTGAATTCCGGCACCGATGCGCTGATCCTGTCGTTGCGGGCTCTCAACATCGGTCCCGGCGACGAGGTGATCACCCCGCCGAATTCGTTCGTGGCGTCGACCGCAGCCATCATCGCCGTTGGCGCCACGCCAGTATTTGCGGACGTGCTGCCGGACCAGAATATCGATCCGGCCGCGGTCGAGGCCGCCGTCACCTCGCGGACCAGGGCGATCATGCCGGTGCACCTGACCGGGCGCATGGCCGACATGAACCCGCTGATGGCGATTGCGGCCAAGCACGCTCTCGCCGTGATCGAGGACAGCGCACAGGCCGTCGGCTCGACCTATGACGGGCGGATGAGCGGGACCATCGGAACGTTCGGCTGCTTCTCCGCCCACCCGCTGAAGAACCTCAATGCCGCCGGCGACGCCGGCTTCGTCGTCACCGCCGACGCCGAGCTTGCAGCGAGAATTCGCCGCCTGCGCAATCACGGCCTGATCAATCGCAGTGACGTTCAGGAATGGGGCATCGTGTCACGCCTCGACACAGTCCAGGCCGAGGTGCTCCGGATTCGCTTGCGTCACCTGCCCTCTGTCATCGAACGCCGGCGCCGCAACGCCGCGCAATACCGCGCTGAGCTCGCCGGCCTTCCCCTGTTCATCCCGGTTTGCCGCAACATCGAGTACAACACCTTCCACACCTTCGTCGTGCAGACGGACCGTCGCGACGACCTCCAGAAATATCTTGCCGACAAGGGCATCGAGACCGCGATCCACTATCCGGTACCGATCCATCTCCAGGAGGCGGCGGCGCATCTGGGTCACGGTCACGGCGCGTTCCCGGTGACCGAGCGGCAGGCGGATCAGATCCTCACGCTTCCCATCAACCAGTTCCTCTCTGCGTCGGATATCAGCTATGTTTGCGCGACCGCCCGGGAGTATTTTGCATGACGGACACGGCTTTCCTCGAGGCCGACGAGCAGGAACTGGCGCAACGCTTCATCGACGACGGATTCGTCACCACGCCGGCCGACGATCGCGCCGGGCTCGACCGGATCCAGCGGCGCGCCGCCGAGCTCGCGGCGGACTATCTGAAGCTGCCACACGGCAACGACCCCTACGCGATGCTCGACACCATCCACACGCGGGTGAGCGTGGATGATCTCAACGGCCTGCGGCTGCACGTCTTCAACGGTCTCAACGCCGAGCCCTGGTTCCGGCCGACCTATTTCCGTCTGGCGCGCTCGACGATCGAGACCATCGTCGGCAACGAGCTCTGCATGCAGCGACGCGTCAATCTCAGCATCCAGCTGCCGGGCGACGATTCGTCGCTGCTCGCCACCCATTCCGACGTCTGGTCTGGCGACTCGCCGTTCGAGGTCGTGGTGTGGGTACCGCTGGTCGACGTCCACCGCACCAAATCGATGTATCTGCTGCCGCCGTCCCTGAACGGCGACATGCAGGACCGGATGGCCAGCCTGCGCAGCGCCGAGGAACTCTACCAGACCATCAAGCCGCACGCGACGTTCATCGAGATACCCTACGGTCACGTGATGCTGTTCAACCAGACCCTGATGCACGGCAATCGCGTCAACGAGGAAGCCGGCTCGCGCTGGAGCATGAACTGCCGCTTCAAGAGCATCATGTCGCCCTATGCGGACAAACGATTCGGCGAATTCTTCGAACCGATCTTGCTGCGTCCGGCGACACGCGTCGGCATGCAATACAAGCTCCCGGGAGGCTTCCATGGCTGAGCGAGCCGGCCATCGCGGCTATATCGGCGCCCGGCCGCTGAACGGCAGCCGCACCCCGCAGCACGTCCAGAACATCGTGATCCGCGACTATGCGCGGCGGAAGAATCTGCATTATCTGCTCAGCGCCGCCGAGCACACCATGCCCGGCAGCTACATGGTGCTCGAGGACATCCTGGACGAGCTGCCGCGGTTGCGCGGCCTGATTCTCTACAGCATCTTCATGCTGCCGCCCGACGAGGCACGGCGGCGGGAGATCTATGACCGCGTGCTGAGCGAGGGCTGCGACCTGCACGCGGCCGTCGAGGAGATCACGCTGTCCTCGCGCGACAACATCCAGGCCGTCGAGGACATCCTGCTCGTCAACAAATTCGCGACCATCCTGTGACGATGCCGCGGACCGGTTGAGGACAATGGCCGAGATCAACCTGCTCCAGCCGATGCACGCATCGACCAAGCGGAACTACGTTCAGCGGGTCGTCGAGCACGACAAGGCGGAATCCGCCACTGTCGCGCGGCAATGGGGACACGACTACTGGGACGGCGATCGCCGCTATGGCTACGGCGGTTACCGCTACGACGGACGATGGCGCCCGCTCGCGCAGACCCTGATCGACCGCTATGGCGTCAAATCAGGGATGAGCGTGCTCGATGTCGGCTGCGGCAAGGGCTATCTGCTCTACGAATTCACCCAGCTCGTACCCGGCCTCACCATCGCCGGCATCGACATCTCGGATTATGGCATCGCCAACGCCAAGGAGGAGGTGCGACCGCAATTGAAGGTCGGCAGCGCCGTCGAGCTCCCCTACCCCGACCACAGCTTCGATCTCGTGGTGTCGCTCGGCGTGCTCCACAATCTTCCGCTCGAGGACGTCTTCCGCGCCGTGTCGGAGATCGAGCGCGTGGGACGCGGCGCCTCGAAATATCTGATGGTGGAATCGTTCCGCGACGAGCGCGAGAAGGCGAACCTGCTCTACTGGCAGCTCACCTGCCTGAGTTTCCATGGTCCGGAGACGTGGGCCTGGATCTACGACAAATGCGGCTACCGGGGCGACCATGGGTTCATCTTCTTCGAATGAAGCAACGGGCCTGCGCCGGCCGGCCTCGTTGCGGGCGCAAAATCCCGAAGTGTATTATTCGGACGACGCTATCGTCACGGCGGACGATGCCACGATCGCGGAGCTGAAGCGCATCGCCGCAGGCAATCCGCGTCTGCGTAGCCGGCTGTGCACGCATCCCGATCCTTCGTCCGGCCTGCACGAGATGCTGATCGTGCATCACCGCGAGGCCTATGTGCGGCCTCACAAGCATTTTGGCAAACCTGAATCGTTTCACCTGATCGAGGGCACAGCGCAGGTCGTGATCTTCGAGGACGACGGCCGCATTCGCGACGTGCTCGAGATGGCGCCGTACGGCCGGGGCGCGCTTTGCTATTACCGGATGCCCGAGCAGGTGTTTCACTCGATCCTGATCACCTCGGAGTGGCTGGTGTTTCACGAAACCACCGCCGGTCCGTTCGATCCCTCCCGCACGGCGTTTCCCGACTGGGCACCGGATGGCGGCGATGCCGCGGAAGTGCAGGTCTATGTCGCTAGGACCGGTGCGCTCGCCGCGGAGCATCTGGCCCATCGCCATGCTTCACGAGCCATTCCAGCAGAGGTTCCTATTCGATGACTGATCATTGCCGCCTCTGCCATTCGACCAATTTGCGCCCGGTCATCGACCTCGGACAGATGCCGATAGCGCATCGGCTTCGGCACAGCCGCGACGAACAGGACGAACGGTATCCGTTCGAGGTGTTCGCCTGCGGCGAATGCGGCCTGCCCCAGATCGTCAAGCCGATCGATCCCGACATTCTGTACCGGCAGTTCAACTACAATTTCAGCAGCTGGAAGCCGGAGCCGCACCAGGTCGACGAGCTCGACACCATCGCCAAATTCTCGGCCCACCAATCCGTGTTCGAGATCGGATGCAACGACGGCCTGTTCATGGACAGGCTTCGCGAACGCGGTGCGAAGGTTTTGGTGGGCGTCGAGCCCAACCCGGTGTCCGGCAAGATCGCCCGCGAACGCGGCATCAAGGTCTATGCCGACATGATCAGCCCGGCGCTGTGTCACGATGCGGTCGCGGAGGCCGGCAAGTTCGACCTCGTCGTCTCGCGCCAGGTGCTGGAGCACATCGTCGATTTCGAGAACTTTTTCGACTGCGTGAAAATCGCGCTGCGCGATGACGGGCTGCTGTTCATCGACGTGCCTGATTTCGCGCCCGGCTCGACGGCGGGTGATCTCTCGGTCCTGTGGGAGGAGCACGTCAGCTACTTCACTGAGCCGACGCTGCTCGCGCTGCTGGCGCGCCACGGCTTCGAGTCGGTCTCGGTGAAGAAATACAATTTCAGCGGCGGCAGCCTCGCGATCGCAGCGAGACGCGCCGCGCGCGACGTGACGGCCCCACCCGCGCCGTCCGGCGTCGGCGAGAAATTCGGTCGGCGCGCCAGGGAGTACGGCGCGCGTCTTCGCCCGATCCTCGCCAAGGCCCGCGCCAACGGTGCCGAGATCGCCATCTACGGCGCCGGCTGCCGCGCCTGCACCTTCACCAATGCCCATGAACTCGCGGATCTCGTCGACCTCTCGGTCGACGACCAGAAGGAGCGCCAGGGCTTGTTTCTGCCCGGCACCGGCATTCCGATCCGCCCGCCGGAGGACCTTGCCGGCAAGTCGGAGCCGCTCGTCTGTCTTCTGGCGGTGAACCAGGAGAACGAAGACAAGGTCGGCAGCCGGCTGCGCGAAAACGTGAAGCGTCCGCTCCACATCGTTTCGATCTTCGCGCCATCGGACATCTGGAGCGAGCTCGATCGCCTCGAGGCCGCCGCAGGGTCGCGGCATGGCTGAGGACAAGCTCTTCAACTATTACGAACGTCAGGACGTCCTGCCGACGTTCGGCAATTTCAAATCCGCCGCCGAACTCGAAGCCTATGCCGGCCTGCGGCGTGAGTTGTTTTCCGACAAGCTGGTGCTGCCGCCGCGGTTGTTCCGCGACGCAGACGTGCTCGAATTCGGCCCTGATTCCGGCGAGAACGCGCTGGTGTTCGCCAGTTGGGGCGCAAACATGACGCTTGCCGAGCCGAACCGGCATGCGCACGCGAAAATCCAGGCTTACTTCGCGCATTTCAGCCAGGCCCAACGTCTCCGCGAACTCGTATCGTTCGACGTCGAAGGATTTCACAGCGATCGTCGTTTCGACATCATCGATGCCGAAGGATTTATCTACACGGTGCAGCCGACTGAAAATTGGCTCGGCATCTTTCACCGGCTGCTCAATCCGGACGGTTACGCCGTCGTTTCCTACTACGAGCGCTACGGCGGCTTCTTCGAGCTCGCGCTCAAGGCGATTCATGCGGCCGGCAAGGCACTGACGGGCCGTCCCGGACTCGAAACGGCGAAGCTGCTGTTCGATGCGAAATGGAACAGCATCCCGCACACGCGCAGCTTCGAATCCTGGCTGATGGACGTGCTCGAAAATCCTTTCGTCCGGCACCGCTACTTCCTCGACGCGGGCGCCTTGTGCACGGCGGCGCACGAGCAGGGATTCGATATCCATTCGGCTTGGCCCGCTTATCGCGACAGCCTGGACGTCTACTGGCACAAGAAGGTCCTGTCCGACGACGAGAAGCTGCGGCGCGCGACGCGCCACCTCGGCCGCAGCCGTCTGAGCTTTCTCGGCGGACGGAAGCTCTATCTGGCCGGCAAGACCGAAGCGGTCGAGGCGATCTCGGCTTCGATCGAGACACTGGTTGTCGATGTCGATGCGATGATCGACGATCCCTTCGGCGCCAGCCTGCCCCGTGTGATCGCAAGCCTCGCTTCGCTGCGCGAGACGATACCGGCGACGGACATTCTTGCCGACGATGCGTCCGACATCGACGCCATCATTGCGACCCTCGACAGTTTCCATCGTATCTTTGTCGCGATCGGGCGGCGGGACGTGTCCACAGTCACCGCCCTCACCCAATCCGATCAGGCGTTCATCAACACCTGGGGACAGCCGGCGCATTTCCTCGTTCTCCGGAAACGCTTCGAGGGGTCCTAGCAAGTGAGGCCAGGCATTGGCATCATCGGAACGGGCATGGTCGGTCAGATGTGCCACCTCGCCAATTTCGCCGCCAACCCCACCTGCCGCGTTGTCGCGATTGCGGATCTCAGGCCTGATCTCGCCGGCGCAGCGGCGGAGAAATTCGACATCGCGCGGGTCTACGGCACGCACCGGGAATTGCTGGCGGACAGCGAGGTGTCGGCCGTTGTCGTCGTGACGAAGCGTCGCGCCACCGGCCCGATCGTGCTGGATGCGTTGAACAGCGGCCGCCATGTGCTGTCGGAAAAGCCGATGGCCTACACCACGGCTCAGGCCGTCTCACTGGCCGAGGCGGCGCGACGGCACAACCTCGTCTACAGCATCGGCTACATGAAGCGTCACGACGCTGGGGTGGCGCGCGCGATGGCCGAGTTGGCGCGCCTGCGAGCGGATCAATCGCTTGGACGCATTGTCGGCGCGCGCGGCTGGTGCTTCGGCGGCAACACTGGCCGGTCGCAGGACAATTTCGTCATGACCGGCGAAGTGCGGCCGGACGGGCTCGAGCTCTGGCAGGACGGCCCCGACTGGATGCCGGGCGCGATGCGACCCGGCTACGACAATTTTCTGAACGTGTTCAGCCATATCATCAACCTCGCGCGCTACGTGCTCGGATCGTCACCGACAGTTGCGGAAAGCACCGTCGAGACCTCGGGCGCGGCGACCGTGACACTCGACTTCCACGGCGTCGCCTGCACGCTGCAACTCGCGAATGGATCCGAAGGCGTCTGGCGCGAGGGGCTGAGCATCGAATTCGAGCGGGGCAAGCTGACCATCGAACTGCCCCCGCCTTTTGCCGAGCAAGAGGCGGAGGTCATCCTCGATCAGCAAGGACAACGCACGCAATTGCCGCGCGACACGAGCTGGGCGTTTCGGCGTCAAGCCGATGCATTCGTCGCCGATATGGTGGAACAGAGGACGCCGCTGGCGTCCGGCGCAGAGTCCGTGGCCGACATCGCCCTTGCGGAGGCGATCTGGCAACGGCAGATCATCGCCTAGGGCTCACGCCATCCAGCAATATCCGGCCGATGGCTGATCGCCCGTGTCCTGGGTTAAGTGATTGATTTCGCTGGCAGGAGTGGCAGGGCTCGAACCTGCGACCCCCGGTTTTGGAGACCGGTGCTCTACCAATTGAGCTACACTCCTACGACCCAGCGTTGCCGCCCGGATCAGGCCGCTTTGAAGCACAGGGGGCGGCCGGATTGCAAGGCCGGATTGCAAGGGTGAAGCGCGCTGGCTTCGCTTGTTTGTGCCGCGCCTTCTGGGCCACAGTCCGCTCCGAACAATAATAAGCACCGGGAGTGCCCATGACTGCCCAAGCCTCTGCGACTGCCCAAGCGTCCGCGACAGCCGCCCACCGCCCCTCGACCGCGCCGAAAACCCCGCCTCTGCCGGAATCCCGCCCCGAGACGCTCGGGCTGTCGCGCCCTCGCCTCCAGGCCATGTCGGATGCCTTCAAGCGCGAGATCGACAAGGGAACCGTTCCGGGCGTCACAGTGCTGGTGGCACGGCACGGTCAGGTCGGCTGGTTCGAGGCCCTCGGCAGACAGAGCCCGACCGGCGCAGCGCCGATGGCGCATGATTCGATCTTCCGTATCTTCTCGATGACCAAGCCGATCGTGTCGGTCGGCATCATGACGCTGGTCGAGGACGGCCACCTGATTCTTGCCGACCTCGTCGCTAAATTCATCCCGGAGTTCGCCGACCAGAAGGTCGGCGTGGTCAGCAGCGGCAAGCTGGAACTGGTTCCGCCGAAACGCCCGATGACGGTGCAAGACCTGCTCCGCCACACCTCTGGCCTGACCTACGAGCACCAGGGCGACGGCCCCGTGCACAAGCTCTACCAGGAGTCCCGCGTCCGCAGCCGCAAGATCACCAATGCCGAGCACGCCGCCTTGGTGGCGAGCTTCCCGCTGGTCTGCCATCCCGGCGACGAGTTCAACTACAGCCGCTCCACTGACATCCTCGGTCGCATCATCGAGGTGGTCAGCGGCAAGTCGCTCGGCACGTACCTCGCTGAGCGCATTCTAACGCCCTTGCAGATGGCCGAGACTGGCTTTGCGACAGCCGAGGCCAATGCCGGCCGGCTCGCCGAGCCGTTCGCGGCCGATCCCTGGACCGGCGACAAGGTCGCGCTGTTCAACATGCTCGAGCAGCCAATCATGGAGTCCGGCGGCGGCGGCCTCGTCTCCACCACCATGGACTATGCTCGCTTCGCACTGATGCTGCGCAATGGCGGCACGCTCGACGGCAACAGGATCATCGGCCGCAAGACGCTGGAGCTGATGGCCTCCGATCATCTCGGACCTCACGTCGTGACCAACGGCACTCTGCTGTCACCCGGCCATGGTTTCGGCCTCGGCTTCGCGGTGCGCCGCGAGGCCGGCATCGCGCCCTTCCCCGGCAGCGTCGGCCAGTTTTTCTGGAGCGGCATTGCGGGGACGTTCTTCTGGATCGATCCGAAGGAGGATCTGTTCGTCGTGTTCATGAGCCAGGGCCCGGGGCAGCGCGATTTTACGCGAACGCTGGTGCGGGATCTGGTGTACGCGGCGGTGGATTGAGGGCTTCGCCTGGTCGCAGCGTCGCACCTCCACACTTGCTGTCATGCCCCGCGAAGGCGGGGCATCCAGTACTCCGCAGCGGCAATTGGTTCACACGACTACAGCCGCGGAGTACTGGATCGTCCGCCTTCGCGGACGATGACACCTACTGGGGCCTCAACTGATCGTGGCGCCGCCGTCGATCACCATGGTCTGGCCGGTCATGAAGTCGCCGGCCTTCGAGCCCAGGAACACCGCGGCGCCCGCGATCTCGTCGGGGACGCCGATGCGCAGCAGCGGCGAACGCGCGGTCGAGGCTTTCAAATTCTCCGGATTGTCCCACAAGGCTTTCGCAAAATCGGTCTTGATCAGGCCGGGCGCGATGCAGTTCACGCGGATGTTGTGCGGGCCGTATTCGCAGGCCAAATTCCGCGCGAGCTGCATGTCGGCTGCCTTCGAGATCGCGTAGGCGCCGAGGATGGTCGAGCCTTTCAGGCCGCCGATCGAGGACACGATGATGATCGAGCCGTCCTTGCGCTCGATCATCTGCGGCACCACCATCGAGATCAGCCAGTTGTTGGCGACGATGTTGTTGTCCAGAATCTTCCTGAACTGATCGTCGGAGATGCCGGCGAGCGGGCCGTAATACGGGTTCGACGCGGCGTTGCAGACCAGCACGTCGATCTTGCCGAAGGCGCGGTTGCTCTCGTCGATGAGGTTTTGCAGGTTTTCCTTCGAGGAAATGTTGGCGGCGATCGCCAGCGCCGTGCCCTTGCCGAATTTGTCGTTGATGCCCTTCGCGACCTGGTCGCAAACGTCGGCCTTGCGCGAGGAGATCACCACCTTGGCGCCGTGCTCGGCCATGCGCTCGGCGATCGCAAGCCCGATGCCGCGCGTCGAGCCGGTGATGACGGCGACTTTCCCCTTCATGTCGAACAAGGTCATGTTTCTCTCCCAGAGTGCGTTTTGATGGCTTGAAACTTACGCCGCGTCCGCCCGACCAGGCAATTGCTCAGGCGAGCTTCTTGACTTCCGGTCCCGCGGGTTGATGCATCGCCGCATGCGCGTCGTCCGCGATCCACGGCTGCTGGTTCACCATTGGCAGCCGCCAGACACTGCGTTCTGGGCTTGCGAAATAGTCGAGCCGCGTCACCGAACAATTGTCGATATCGAACGCGAGCCCCCGCTCCGGCTGATCGTCGAGCGCCAGCCCCAGCGCCGCCTTGATGGTGCCGCCATGCGCGACGGCGATCACGTCCTGCCCGGCTGCCTCATTGTTGATCCGCTCGATGGTGCGGCGGGCACGGTTGTAGAGGTCCATGAAGCTTTCGCCGCCGGGCGCAGGCTCGTTGATATCGGCAAACCAGCTCGAGCCGACGGGACGGCTGGCGATGAACTCGGCGCGGTTCATGCCCTGCCAGCGGCCGAGATTTTGTTCGGCGAGGTCCGCTTCCCATGTCATCGATGCGGGCCTCGGGAAGCCGGCCGCCCAGATCGCTTCGGCGGTCTGATGCGTGCGCATCAGGTTGCTCGAATACCAGACCGCCTTGCGTGGCAGCACCTTGGCAACAGCATTGAAGACGTAGGTATCGCTGGTGTCGCAGGCGAGATCGGACTGACCGTAGATGTTGCCGCCGTCATTGCGCACGGGCGCGTGACGGACCCACCACCAGCGTGTCGTGACCACTTTGGGCTTGTCTGCACCTGCCATCGAAACCCTTCCATCCCGTTTGATGTCGCTGTACGTCAGTAGCGAACGTGTCTCAAGACACTTTACCGTTTGAAATCTTGTTTGAAATTCCGTCGCGCGGCAAGCGTCGCGTGCGAACCAAAGGGAGAAACCGCATGGGCCGTCTGCAAGGCAAATCCGTCATCATCACCGGTGCCGGCAGCGGCATCGGCCGCGCGGCCGCGCTGCTGTTCACCAAAGAAGGCGCCAAGCTGATCGCGGTCGATCGCACCGAGGCAGTGAAGGAGACAGTCGAGGAAGTGAAGAAGGCCGGCGGTGTCGCGGAAGCCATGATGGCGGACGCCGGCTCCGAACAGGACGTCATCGCCGTGATCGATAAGGCGGTGAAGACGCACGGCCTGCTCGACGTGATCTGGGCCAATGCCGGCGTCTCCGGCGGACTCGTTCCGCTCGGCGAGCAGACCGTCGAGCAATGGCAGGAGGTCTTGCGCATCAATCTGATCGGGCCGTTTCTCGCGGTGAAGCATGCGATGCCGCACATGGTGAAGCAGCAGTCCGGCGCGATCGTGCTGACCGCGTCCGTAGCGGGCCTCAAGGCCGGCGCCAGCGGTCACCCCTATGCCGCGAGCAAGGCCGGCGTCATCTCCCTGGTGCAGACCACGGCGTATTCGCTCACCGGCACCGGCGTGCGCATCAACGCGGTGTGCCCGGGCCTGATCGAGACCGGCATGACCAAGCCGATCTTCGACCGCGCCAAGGAGCGCGGTACCGCCGACAAGATCGGCCAGCTCAATCCGCTCAAGCGCCCCGGCCAGCCGCACGAGCTCGCCGCGATGGGATTGTTCTTGGCCAGCGACGAGGCGTCGTATGTCAACGGCCAGGCCTTCCCGGTGGACGGTGGCCTCACGGCGTCGATGCCGTATACGGGGAAGCCGGTTTAGCAGGCGGGTTCTCGTGTCGCGGACGCGCCGCAACGTTCTTGGCGTTGCGCAGCGTCCGCGGCAGGAGACAGGAGTTTTGTCGCGCAACTGCTTCAGCACCGTCATTGCGAGCGCAGCGGCGCAGCGAAGCAATTCAGAGTCTTTCCGCGGCCGCCCAGCGTTGACCGACAATTGGAGTGTTTTGCCCGACGGGCAATGCAAGGTCTTGTAGCCCGGATGAGCGAAGCGACATCCGGGATTCCTACCACGAGCTGTCCCGGGTATCGCTTCGCTCACCCGGGCTACCGGTCTGCGTTGATTTGCTCTACCAGAGGCGGCGTTGGTATGGTTCGTGCAAGCATCTCAGCTTCCATCCCCCTGACAAGAACGTGACAATGCCAAGCTCAAGACCCGACCGTATTCGCAAGCTGCTCGCCGACCTCGTCGGCTTCGACACGATCAGCGATCGCTCCAACCTGCCCCTGATCGCGCATATCGAGAGCTATCTCGCCACGCTCGACGTCAAGAGCGAGCGCATCGTTGACGAGACCGGACAGAAGGCCTCGCTCTGGGTTACGATCGGGCCGGAGGACCGCCCCGGCCTCGTCCTGTCCGGACATACCGACGTCGTGCCCGTCATCGGCCAGGACTGGAGCCACGATCCGTTCAAGCTGGTCGAGCGCGACGGCAGGCTCTATGGCCGCGGCACTACCGACATGAAGGGATTCGTCGCGGTGTGCCTCGCCATGGTGCCGGAGATGCTGGAAGCGAAGCTCGCAACACCGATCCATCTCGCTATCTCGTATGACGAGGAGATCGGCTGCGTCGGCGTGCGGCCGATGCTGCGCGAGGTCGCGAAGAAACGGATCAAGCCGCTCGGCGCCTTCATCGGCGAGCCGACGGAGATGAAGGTCATCATCGGGCACAAGGGCAAGCATGGCGTGCGCGCGACGTTCAAGGGGCTCGCCCGCCACTCCTCGATCGCGCCTGACGGAGTCAACGCCATCGAATACGCCGCCGAGCTGATCGTCGAGATTCGACGGCGCGCCGTGGCGCTCGCAGCCGTGCGAGCGGCCGACAGCCTCTACGACGTCCCGCACTCGACGCTGCTCACCAGCATCGTCCATGGCGGCGCCGCGCTGAACATCGTGCCCGACACTTGCACGGTCGATTTCGAATGCCGCGGCATCGGCATCACCGAATCGCGCGAGGTTACGGATGCGATCGTCGCCTGGGCCAAGGCGGAGATCGAACCCGCGATGAAAGCCAGACATCCGGAGTGCGGAATCGATTTCGAGGAGATCCTCGACTATCCCGCGCTCGACACCGCCGCCGACGCGGCCATTGTCACGCTGGCCAAGAGCCTCGCAGGGCGCAACGACCACGCCAAGGTAGCGTTCGGCACCGAGGCAAGCCTGTTCGCCAGCATGGCCGATATCCCGTCGGTGGTGATTGGCCCCGGCTCGATCGCACAGGCGCACACGCCGGACGAGTTCGTGGAAATGGCAGAGCTGGAGAAATGCGCAAGCTTCGTGGAGAAGCTGATCGCGCATTGCGTGAAGGCCACGTCGTAGGCGGTACCGTAGGGTGGGCAAAGCGGAAGCGTGCCCACCATTGTCGCCGCGGTCCTGGAGAGATGGTGGGCACAGCGCTACGCGCTTTTGCCCACCCTACGAAATCTGTCATGCCCTACGAAGCGCGAGACAACGATGTGACTACGACTTGCCACCGTGAAGATGCAGAAACGAGGCGAGACCACCGATGAAGATCGAGTTCGCCGGCTCATAGCTCAATGCTCTGCGGTAGCACTCCTCGGCAAGGGTAAGCTCGCCTAAATCTTCGTAACAGCAAGCAAGACCGTACAATGCCGTTCCGTGCTCCCAGTCCGGATTCTGCGCTACGATCTCAGCGTAAAGGACGGCGGCTTCCTTCAGGTGCCCCGCATTCATGGCACCGAGCGCGCGTCGTTCTAGCTCCAGCAGCTCGATAGCTGTACGGGCCAAATGTGATCCTGGGTCGGAAACTTACATCGCAACTAGGCGCAGCCGCCGGCCGCGCCTTCGGAGTCCTTAAACCGCGCCGGCCTTCTGTGCGTATTCCCATGACGCTTTCGACAGCGGCACGGTGCGCTTGGCTGACTCCAGCGCCTTGGCATTCGCCGCGGTGCCATCGCGGACGCGGCCAGCGATGCCTTGCGTGATGCCGGCGAGGCGGAACAGGTTGTAAGCAAAATACCAGTTGAGATCAGGCACCGTCATCTTGGTGACGTTGCAATAGATCTGCGCGGCCTCTTCCACGCTCGGAATGTTCAGCGCCTTGAGGTCGGCGCCGTCCAGGCCGGGCATCACCCACTGCATCAGCAGATAGGTGAAGTCGGCCATGGGATCGCCGAGCGTCGACAATTCCCAATCGAGCACGGCTTGCACGCGCGGTTCCGTCGCATGGAAAATCATGTTGTCGAGGCGATAGTCGCCGTGGACGATAGAGACGCGCGCCTGCTCCGGCACGGTCTTCGGCAACCATTCGGCGACCTTCTCGAACTCCGGAATGGTCTGGGTCTCGGACGCGCGGTACTGCTTGGTCCAGCGGTCGATCTGGCGCGCGAAATAATTGCCAGGCTTGCCGAAGTCGCCAAGACCGATTGCGACGGGATCGAACATATGGAGCTTGGCCAGCGTCTCGATCTTGCTGGTGAAGATCTTTTTACGGTCTTCCGGCGTCTGGCTCGGTAGCGTCGGATCCCAGAACACCCGGCCGTCTTCCATCGACATGATGTAGAACGCTGAACCGATGATGCTGTCGTCCTGGCACAGCGCATAGGCCTTCGCGACCGGAAAGCCCTGCTTTCCCAGCGCCGCGATCACCCGATATTCGCGATCGACCGCATGCGCCGACGGCAACAATTTGCCGAACGGCTTTCGGCGCATCACATAGGAGCGGTTCGGCGTATCGAGCCGGTAGGTCGGGTTGGACTGGCCACCCCTAAACTGGAGCACGACCAACGGGCCCTCATAGCCTTCGACGTTGTCGCGCATCCAGGCTTCGAGCCGCATCTCGTCGATACGATGACGCTCCTCGACGGGCTTGGTGCCCGAGAATTCTTCGTCTTTCCTGACGCCGTCAGCCACGATGACGCTCCCTCTTCAGTCCGGACATGATCCTAATCGGTAACCCCCAGCGCACTTGCGTCAAGCGGTCATCGGATCACGGATCATGCCCTGTCGTTTCTTCAAATCGGGAGCGCCAGCATGCTCTCCCGCTTAATGACTGGAAGAGTTTGCATACTTCCGAACCTCGAGCCTGGCAATGGCGCGATTGTGCACCTCGTCCGGGCCGTCGGCGAGACGGAGTGTGCGGATGTGGGCATAGTCCTTGGCAAGGCCGGCTTCGTCCGAGACGCCTGCACCGCCGAAGGCCTGGATCGCCTCGTCGATGATCTTCAGCGCCATGTTGGGGGCTGCGACCTTGATCATGGCGATCTCCGCCTGCGCGGTCTTGTTGCCGACCTTGTCCATCATGTCGGCGGCCTTGAGGCACAACAGCCGCGTCATCTCGATATTGGTGCGGGCTTCGCCGATGCGCTGCTCCCACACCGAATGCTCGACGATCCGCTTGCCGAAGGCCGTGCGCGAGGTGAGCCGCTTCACCATTTTCTCCAGCGCCTCCTCGGCCTTGCCGATGGTGCGCATGCAGTGATGAATACGGCCCGGACCGAGGCGGCCCTGCGCGATCTCGAAGCCGCGGCCTTCGCCGAGCAGGATGTTCTCCTTCGGCACCCGCACGTTCTCGAGCAGCACCTGGGCATGGCCATGCGGCGCGTCGTCGAAGCCGAACACGGGCAGCATCTTCTCGACCTTGATGCCGGGGGTGTCGAGCGGAACCAGGATCTGCGACTGCTGCTGGTGCTTGGCCGCCTTGAAATCGGTCTTGCCCATCAGGATCGCGATCTTGCAGCGGGGATCGCCGACGCCGGACGACCACCATTTGCGGCCGTTGATGACGTAGTGATCGCCGTCGCGCGCGATGCTGGTCTCGATGTTGGTGGCGTCAGACGAGGCCACGGCCGGCTCCGTCATCAGGAAGGCGGAGCGGATCTCGCCATCCATCAGCGGACGCAGCCATTTGCGCTTCTGCTCCTTGGAGCCGTAGCGCATGAACACTTCCATGTTGCCGGTGTCGGGCGCGGAACAATTGAAGACTTCCGAAGCCCAGGAGATGTGGCCCATCTGCTCGGAAAGCAGCGCGTATTCGAGATTGGTCAGTCCCGCGCCACGGAATTCGTCATCCTCATGCTCGTTGGGCGGCATGAACATGTTCCAGAGACCTTCGGCCTTCGCCTTCTTCTTGAGATCCTCGAGCACCGGGATCACCTTCCAGCGCTCGCCGCTGCGATCCTGCTCATCATAGACCGGCACCGCCGGACGCACGTGCTTGGCCATGAAGGACTGCACGCGGTCGAGCCATTCCTTCTGCTTCGGCGACAGATCGAAATCCATGGGACGCTCCTCGTTGTCTCTTTGCGAACTTGTTTTGCGCCGGACTGTCCACCCGCATTGTGCGACCCGCAAGTGCGAATGCGCGGCTTGCGGACGCTCCGGAACCGGTTCGCGCATTTGCGAACGAGTCCCGATTGCGGATTGACTTTCCCGGCCTTCAAACGATAGTTTCATACAACTGTTTGAATTGCAACTCCCTCCCCGAGGGGCTTCCATGGCCAGCGATCATACCCGGACTGCCATTCTCGCCGCCGCCGAACGGCTCTATGCCGATCGCGGGTTCGGCGACGTGACGCTGCGCGACATCGTCGCGGAGGCCAATGTCAATCTCGCGGCGGTGAACTATCATTTCGGCTCCAAGGACGAGTTGATCGCGGAGCTGTTCGTGACACGCTCGATCGCCACCAACCGCGAGCGTTTGCGCGAATTGAAGGCGGCGGAAGAACAAGGCGGCGGCCGTGCGCCGATCGAAATGATCCTGCATGCCCTGGTCGGCCCGACGCTGCGCGGCTGCCTTGGCCCCGAGAACCAGCGCTCGAGCGCGGCACGCTTCATGATCCGCGCCTCGATCGAATCCGTGCCCCCGATCCGCCGCATCAAGAACCGCGAGATCGACCATTTGCGGAAATTCGCCGGCGCGATGCGAAGGTCCCTGCCCGATCGCAGCGACGTCGATATCTACTGGGGCCTGAATTTCGCGCTCGCCATGGCGCACCACACCATCCGCGAGAGCGAGCGGCTGACGAAATTATCGGAAGGCAAATGCGATCTCGACGACGTCGAAGACGTGGTCGCCCGCGTGGTCAGCGTGGCGACGATGGCGCTGACGGCGGGCCGGACAGAGGCGAAGGCGCCGTCAAAGGTGGCGGCACGCTAACACAACTCGTTGCCGCACTGACGGTGCGCTCCCTCGCCCCGTTCTTACGGGGAGAGGGTTGGGGTGAGGGGTCTCTCTCCGCGTATGAGATCGTCGAGGGACCTGTACCCCCTCACCCGGATCGCACCGGACGATGCTTCGCATCGCCGAGGCGATCCGACCTCTCCCCGCAAGCGGGCCGAGGTAAGTAAGCGCGTTAACCTCACATCATCGCGATGCAGTCGATCTCGACGTCGAAGGGGCCGAACCATTCCGGCGTGCAGACGAAGATCCGCGCCGGCGGATCGTGCGGGAAATAGCGCGCATAGACGGCGTTGAACGCGGCGAAGTGTTTTGTCGAGGTGCAATAGACGTTGCATTTCATGACGTTGTCGAGGCTCGCGCCCGCCGTCTGAATGCACAGCTTCATCTGCTCCATGATCAGTTCGCTCTGCCGTTCGATCGGTACATCCGCGATCTCGCCCGTCTCGGGGTCGAACGGCGGCAGGCCGGCGACGAAGATCATGTTGCCGGCGCGCGTGACCGGCGAGACCGGGGCGTTCCGGCGGTCGAGGAACGTCGAGATCGGTTCGACGCGGAGCGCTTCGCGTTTCATTCCGTTCATGGGCGGCCACCTTCGGTTCAAGCGAGATGACGGCTTGCTACATCATCTTGCAGCCGCCATGCCTCGCTTCCGATCGAAGTGTGATCGCCGCCGCCTAGGCGTGCTGCGGCATCTCCTCGGCCTCTTCCTTGGCAAGCAGCAGCAGCATCTCGATGCCCATGTCGCCTTCCTGCGGCGAGCGGATGAACTTTATTTCGTCGGCGCTTTGCCGCAACGCGGCAACGATCGCGACGGCCTGATTGGCCGTTGCCGCCTCGGTCGCCAGAATTGCCTTCTGGTTCTTGGCCTGAAACCCGATCGTGTAGGACATGCGTTCCCTCCCGGACTGAGTGGACCGATCGAATCTGAGTCGCGCGCGGAGCGGAAGCCTGTGTAAGTACGGACCGGGATTATCTGGGGATGGCCCGCAAGGCTCAGGCAAGCCCGAGCATCGCGCGCGCCTCGTTGGCGGTCGCGACGCTCGCACCCAGGCTCTTGACGATGCCGCCGGCATGCGCGACCAGCTCGGCATTGGACTTCGCCAGCACGCCCTTGGACATATAAAGATTGTCCTCCATCCCGACGCGGACGTGGCCGCCGAGCAAATAGGCCTGCGCCACCATCGGAAATTCAGCGCGGCCGATACCGAAGCCCGACCAGATCGCGCCCGGCGGCAACAGGCTGCGGGCATAGAACATCGTCTCGGGCGTGGCGGAGAAGCCGTACTTGACGCCGAGCACGAGCGAAAACAGGCCCGGTCCCTTCAGCGTGCCGTCGGCAAGGAGATCGCGGGCCAGATGGCAGTCGCCGGAATCGAACAGCTCGATCTCCGGCAGCACGCCGGCCGCCTTCATCCGCTCGGCCATGATGCGGACGTTGCGCGGGGTGTTGATCACGACCTCGCCACCCGAGTTCATGGTGTTGAGATCGAGCGTGCAGATGTCGGGCTTGAGCAGCTCGATATGCTCGACGCGCTTTTCGGGTTGCAGCAGCGTGGTGCCTGCAGCGGCGACGCGAGGGTCTTCGACCGAAGGCACAAAGCGCCCGCCGGGACCGGTCGTGAGGTTGATGACGAGAGACGTGTTGCGGGCGCGAATGCGATCCACCACATCGCGATAGAGATCGATCTCCATCGAAGGCCGCCCCGTTGCGGGATCGCGGACATGGATATGGGCAATCGCGGCGCCGGCTTCGGCCGCTTCCAGCGCCGATGTCGCGATCTGCTCGGGCGTGATCGGCAGATGCGGCGATTGCTCGGGCTTTGTCAGATTGCCGGTGATCGCGCAGGTGATGATGGTTTTGGTGGCGGTCATGCGTGCTGTCCCTTGCTCGTCTCTCTCAACACGATCGGCGCCGTCTTCCCTTCTCCCCCCGCGGGAGAAGGTGGCCGCGAAGCGCCGGATGAGGGGTTCTATCCACGCGCTCACGTAAGAGTTCGACTCGCGGAGAGAACCCCTCACCCGTCTTCGCTTCGCGAAGCCACCCTCTCCCACAAGGGGAGAGGGAAACAAGATCAGATAATGCCCTGCTGCTTCAGCGCCTCGATCTTGCCGGCATCATAGCCGAGCTTGCCGGCGAGCACCTCCTGGGTGTGCTCACCGAGCAACGGCGGGGCGCGGTAATCCTTGATCGGGGTTTCCGAGAGCGTCAGCGCGTTGCGGATCAGCGAGAGATCGGGCTGGAAGGGATGGTCGACCTTCACCCGCATGCCGCGCGACTGGACGTGGGGATCGGAAAACACCTGCTCGAAATTGTTGATCGGACCCGACGGCACGCCGGCCTCCTCCAGTCTGTCCAGCCAATAGGCCACCGGCTGCTTCAGGAACAGGCCGGCGAAGATCGCCATGATCTCCTTGCCGTGCACGACGCGATCGTTGTTCTTGACGAAGCGCTTGTCGTTCGCGAGCTCGGGCTCGCCGAGCACGGCGCAGGTGCGCTGGAACTGGCCGTCATTGCCGACCACCAGCATGAGCTCGCCGTCGGTGCAGCGGAACACGCCGGCCGGCATGCCGCCATTGCCCCAGGTGCCGCGGCGCGGCGGCGTCTTGCCGTTGACGAGGTAGATCTGCAGCCAGTGCGACAACGACGCGATCACGGTGTCGAACAGGCAGACGTCGATATGCTGTCCCACGCCATCATTGGCGTCGCGATGGTACAGCGCCGAAAGTATCCCGATCGAGGTGTTCATGCCGGTCATGTAGTCGACGATCGACGGGCCGACCTTCATCGGGCCCTCGCCGGGCTCGCCGTCGATATGGCCGGTGACGCTCATCAGGCCGCCCATCGCCTGCAGGATAGCGTCATAGCCGGCGCGCGGCGCGTAAGGCCCCGTCTGACCGAAGCCGGTCACGGAGCAATAGATAATGCCGGGATTGATCGCCTTGATGGTCTCGTAGTCGAGGCCGTAGCGCTTGAGATCGCCGACCTTGTAGTTCTCCATGAAGACGTCCACGTCCTTGGCGAGCTCGCGGATGATCGCCTGCCCTTCGGGCTTGGCGATGTTGACCGTGACCGACTTCTTGTTGCGGTTGGCGCAGAGGTAGAACGAGTTGTTGTTGTTGGCCTTGCCATCAGGGTCGGTCAGATAGGGCGGGCCGAAGGCGCGCGCGTCGTCACCGGTGCCCGGCCGCTCGATCTTGATCACCTCCGCGCCCAAATCGCCCAGCATCTGGGCCGACAAGGGCCCGGCAAGCACGCGGGTGAGGTCAAGGATCTTGATGCCTGAGAGCGGCAGGGCCGACATGTCGAATTCCTCCGGGAACTGGATATTGGCGCGGCGGCGAAATCGCGGGCCGCGCTCCCTGCGGATACACTATTTTGGCGGTCCGAGCACTGCACTGGGGGCATACGGCTATCCCCCCGCCCGCCCGGCGCAGGTCATCCGCGCGGTGAATTTCCGCAGCGCGAATATTCTCAGGTCACGGCCGCTGCAGCCACTTGCGGCCGCCGTCGGCCGAGCAGGACCAGGATCAGCACCGTGGCGCAGGAGCAGACGAAGGTGAGACCGAGCGCGCCGCGGCTGCCGAACTGGGTGAGCAGGCCGACAAGGAGCGGGGGCGAAACCGCGGAGGCGAGATTGAGCGGCAGCGCGATCATCGACATCGCCTTGGCGAACTCGGTCTGATCGTAGAACACGAGCGGGATCGTTGCCCGCGCCACCGCCATCGCGCCGCTGCCGGCGCCGTAGAGCAGGATGAAGGCCGCAACCGCCCAGGTCGCGCCCTCGCTCGTCATCAGCAGCAGCATGGCGATCGGCAGCGCCGTGCCGGCGACGAGCCCGGTCGTGATTCCGTCCCACCGCCCTCCGCCGAGAAAATCGAGCCCGCGCGCGCTGACCTGGATCACGCCCAGCATCGAGCCGAACGCAAGCGCCTGCGCCGGGGGAAGCCCCTCCGCTCTCAACAATTCGATCATGATGGCGCCGATGCCGAAATTGACGAAGGCATTGAGCGTGATCGCGGCGACGACGAGGCTGAAGGTGCTCCTGGGAATCGCCGGCGGCGGCGAAGACTTCACCGGCTCACCGCCATGACCCGCGGCGATTTTCCGGCGCGGTGCGAGAAACGCGTAGAGCGGAAGGTTGATGACGATCATCATCGCCGCATAGACCAGGCACGTCCCGCGCCAGCCGAGCAGACCGCTGAGGAACGACGTCGTCGGCCAGAAGATGCTGCTCGAAAGGCCCGTCACCAGCATCAGCGCGCCGATGGCATTCTTGGCCTGCCGCCCGGCGACCTCGTTCAGCATGATATAGGCGCCGGTCGAAAGCGTGGCGCTGCCGGCGATGCCGAGGACGATCCAGGCGGCGAAATACAGCATCGGCTCGCGCGCGAGGGACAGCAGTATGAAGCCCGGCACGGTGAGGACCGTGCCTGAGATCATCACCTTTCGTGCACCGTGCCGTGCAAACGATTTGGCGAGCCAGGGCGCGCACAGTCCCATCGACACATAGAGCACGGACGTCCCGGCGAACACCGCCGGCAAGCTCATGCCGAGATCGGCCGCGAGATCGCGTCCGACGATGGCGGGAAGACCTATCGTACCCCACCCAACAAGCTGGGAGACCGCGAGCACCAGCAGGACCCCGATGAGCCTGCTGTCAGATTTCAGAAACCGCATTCCAACCGTCGCCTGCCCGCCAGGCGCAGATCACGCCTGTGACGGCAGTCTTACCCGGAGACTCGGCGCACGGAAACGCCGGCTGTCGAATGGCAGCAGGCGGCCGGGAGCATGTCAGGAGGCGGCAGGAGCTCCCTGCCCCGCGATCCCGAGCAGGGATCGCGCCTCGGCCGCAGTCGCCACGCGCCGGCCGTAGCGCACGACAGCCTCACCGGCGATGGCCACGAGCTCGGCGTTGCTGGCCGCGAGGCGCGCCTTGTCGATCCTGATATTGTCCTCGAGTCCGGTGCGGACCGCATCGGCGCCCCGCGCGAGCGCCCAGCCCATGACCTCGGCCTGGTGGCGTCCGATTCCGGCTGCGGTCCACGTCGCCTTCGGGATCAGCCGCCTGAGCTCTCCCAGCAGAATGTCGAGGACATGCTCGTCCGCGGGCATGGCGTTCTTGACGCCCATGACGAACTGCACGTGCGGACGCGCGTCGATCAGCCCAGCCTCGATCAAGCGGCGGGCCCCGTGCAGATGCGACAGATCGAAGATCTCGATTTCCGGCCGGATGCCATTCGCCTTCATCCCGGTGGCGAGAGTCTCGACCAGGGCGGCGCTGTTCTCGTAGACGATGGTCGGAAAGTTCACCGATCCCGTGGACAGCGAGGCCATGTCCGGCTTCAGATAGAGCGACGATCCGCGCGCCGAGGGATCGCGGCCCCGCCCGCCGGTCGAGAACTGAACGATCATGTCAGGACAGTGCTTCTTGATGCCCTCCTGCACCACGGCGAAACGCTCGGGATCGGAGGACGGCGTCTCGTCGTCGTTTCGAACATGGATATGGGCGAGCGTGGCACCGGCTTCGAAGGCCTGGTGCGTCGACTCGATCTGCTCGGACGGCAGGATCGGGACCGCGGGATTGTCCTTCTTGCGCGGAACGGAGCCGGTGATGGCGACAGCGACGACGACGGGGTTCATCTTGCAACCTCATATTGATTGCGCTCACGCGCACCAAACTCGAATCGGCAGGCTGACTCTGCAGTGGGGCCCTGCCGCCGCGAACATCATCGATCGCGGCGGCAGTTGCCTTTACCATACCCGTCAGGTCCGAACCGTGGCAGCCCCGCTCACCGCATCGCCGGCGCGCTGACGGTCATAATCTGCCCGCGGCATCGGAACCGCATTGGGATTGCCGAGATCGTCGATCCTGATCCGATAGGTTTCCCGCGCGGTCAGGGCCGCCAGCGCGGCGATGACCGTGATAGCGAAGGCAATCGCCCCCACCGTCAACGGAATGTTGGTCGAGCCGGGAGGCGCGACGGTCGCAAACAGGGCGGGAAGCAATGCGGTGATGGTGGTTCCGATGTTCTGCGAGATAGCCATGGCCGAGACGCGGGTGCGCGTCGGAAACAGCTCCGGGTAAAAGCTCGGAAAGATCGCGTTGTAGCCCTGATAGACCACGCCCCACATCAGCAGCGACACCAATATTGCCAGCGGCACATTCCTGATGCTGATGGCATAGAGATAGCAAAAGGCGAGCAAGCCGGAGAGAAGCGCGCCGACGATGATCGGAGGCTTGCGACCGACCTTGTCGGAGAGATTGCCGACGAAGGGAATGACGAACACCGCCAGCATGTTTCCGAGCACGGGGATCCAGAGATAGACGTCCTTGGCAAAACCGATCCCGTAGGCCGGCTGCACCGCATAGGCCGCGCCGAAGATGGTCGCAACGACAGGAATGACATTCATCAGCGCCATGCAGATGACCCTGAGCATGTCGCGCCAGCTCAGCTTGATGGCCTGGACGATGGGCGCGCGCGGCGTTTCTCCCCGTTCGCCCTCGCGGGCAAAGGCAGGGGTCTCGTCGACTTCGCGACGAATGATGTAGCCCGCGACGATGACGAAGAAGCTGAGCAGGAAGGGAATCCGCCAGCCCCAGCTGTTGAAGGCCTCGGTCGGCATGTAGGCCGCCAAGGGCAGGAAGATTGCTGCGGCGAGGATCTGTCCGGCCTGCACGCCCTGAAGGGCGAAGCTGGCATAGAAGCCCCGCCGACCGAACGGCGCGTGCTCCAGGATCATCGAGCTTGCGCCTGAGATTTCGCCGGCAACGGCAAATCCCTGCACGAGGCGCAGAATGACGAGCAGAATTGGCGCCAAGATGCCAACCTGCTGGTAGGTCGGCAGGATACCCACGGCCATCGTCGAGATACCCATCAGGAACATGCAGATGATGAGAACCGTCTTGCGGCCATGGGTGTCGCCCCAGTGCCCGAGCACGAAGGCACCGATCGGCCGGGCCACATACCCGACGCCATAGGTCGCCAGCGACGCAACGATCGCGACGGTGGGGTTCTCCGACGGGAAGAAGATTTGCGGGAAGATCAGTGACGCGGCGGTCGCGTAGATGAAGAAGTCATAATATTCGAGAGCCGACCCGATCCAGCCGCTGGCAGCGGCTTTCCTGGACTGACTCATCTGATTGGTCGCGGTCATCTCAAGATTCCTCCCTTGGGTTTTTGACTGACGTCCCGTTGACGGGCTTCGCTCAAAATTGGGCAGCACTCTCCGGCCGCTCTGCGGAGTTTCGCGAGCGCTTGTCATTGCCGATGGGTGTCTGCTTGGTGGCGACGATAGGCTTTCGCCGGGCTAACACAATTACCCTGTTATGCGACAAACCTAACGTGATGTTATTTGCGCGGGAGAACCCGCGTCCCGGCGACACCGCCGGCAGGCTCATGCCGAGATCGGCCGCGAGATCGCCTCCGACGATAGCGGGTGGGAGGTAGTTGACATTGGACCATTGCATGGTCCAATTTATGAAACTTGAGGAAGGACAATGAGATGCGGGTCTCCGTTACCGACGCAAAAGGACAATTGACCGATCTTGTCCGCCGCGCAGAGGCCGGCGACGAGGTGATCCTGACGCGGCATGGACATCCCGCGGTGCGGCTCGTTCCGGTCAAGGTTCCGCCGGACCGCGCCGCCCGCCGGACCCTGCTCGAGGCGGCACGAAGGACCGGCGGGGCCAAAGCTATTCCCGGACCGAGCGCCGCGCGCAGTCAGGACTTTCTTTTCGGCGATGACGGACTGCCGGAATGATCGCAGTCGACACTTCCGCGCTGATGGCGATCGTGCTCGACGAACCGCAAGCCGATGCTTGCATCACCGCGCTGGAGACCGCCGACGAAATCCTGATCTCGGCCGCCTCCGTTGCAGAAAGCCTGATCGTCGCGGCACGGCGGGGCGTCGACGAAGAGATGAGCAGGCTGATCAACGATCTCGGTTTGAACGTGATCTCGGTGACCCAAGCTTCGGCCGAACGCGTGGCGCAGATCTACTCGCGTTGGGGCAAAGGAATTCGTCCTGCCGGTCTCAACTTTGGTGACTGCTTCGCCTACGATGTCGCCAAGGAGCATGGCTGCGCACTTCTTTACGTCGGCGACGACTTTGCCAAGACGGATATCGTTGCAGCGGCGTAAGTCGACTGCCGGTGCGGCGACTTAACGGCCGAACAGAAAAGCCGCGGGGCAGCCGTCAGGCTGTATGGCCGGGATCGACGTGCTTCGGCGTTTTCTTGTCGCGTTGGGGTGTCATCTTGGCCGGATCCGGCGCGTTCGGCACGCCGCGCGGCCCGAGCTGGTCGCGCTGAATGTCGTCTTCGGAACGGGAGGGTTCAATGCCGTTCGGCTCACGGGGCTTGGTCATCGCAGCCTCCTGATGTGTTCTGCTCGGAGTGTCCCGTCAAATTCCCAGCGCGTTCTCGCCGGCTTCGCGGCCGGGTACGCTGACATGGACTTCGTGTCCCTCGCGAAGCGCGAGCGAGGCGGCAGCCACCGCCGACTCGAAGGCCGCTTCCTTGGTGGAGTATCTGTTCTTGACGTCGCCGTCGTGCAGCACGCCCCATTCGTCCTGCACCGGCACGATCGTGTATTGAGCAAGGCCCATCATTTAACTCCTCGAGATCTATCGCTGCGTGAGCTGCGGGTGCGCCGCCGACACGCGCCACACCGTGTTGCCGCTGTCATCGGCGACCAGCAGCGCGCCGGTCTTGTCGATGGCGACGCCGACGGGCCGCCCGCGCGCCTGGTTGTCGCTGTTGAGGAAGCCGGTGACGACATCCTGCGGCGGGCCGCTCGGCTTGCCATCCGTGAACGGCACGAACACCACCTTGTAGCCGTTCAAGACCTGCCTGTTCCAACTGCCGTGCTCGCCGACGAACGCGCCGTTGCGATAGGCCGCCGGCAGACTCGCGCTGGTGTTGAAGGCCATTCCGAGCGGCGCGACATGCGAGCTCAGCGCGTAGTCAGGCACGATCGCCTTGGCGACGAGGTCGGGACGCTCCGGCTTGACGCGCGGATCGACGTGCTGGCCGTAATAGCTGTAGGGCCAGCCGTAGAAGCCGCCGTCCTTCACCGATGTCATGTAGTCTGGCACGAGGTCGGGGCCGAGTTCGTCGCGCTCGTTCACGACTGTCCACAGCGCGCCGGTCTGCGGCTCGAAGCTGAGGCCGTTGGGATTGCGCAAGCCGCTTGCGAAGATGCGCCAGCGGCCGCTGGCACGGTCGATCTCGAGGATGGCGGCGCGATTGTGCTCGGCCTCCATGCCGTTCTCGGTGATGTTGCTGTTGGAGCCGACGCCGGCATACAACTTTGAACCGTCGGGGCTTGCGACCAGGCTCTTGGTCCAGTGATGGTCGATCGGTCCGCCCGGCAGCTGCGTCAGCACCGTGCCCGGCGCGGTGATCTTGGTATCGCCTTCGGTATAGGGATATTTGACGATCGCATCGGTGTTGGCGACATAGAGATCGTTGCCGACCAGCGCGACGCCGAACGGCGAGTTGAGATGGTCGAGGAAGACGCTTTGCGTGTCCGGGACGCCGTCGCCGTTGCTGTCGCGCAGCAGCGTGATGCGGTTGCTCTCGCCGGTGTCGCCGCCTGATGTCGCCCAGGACTCGATGTATCCCATCACGATTTCCTTGGGCCGCTTGATCGGAGCGCCCTTCGGCGCCTTGGATTCCACCACCAGCACGTCGCCGTTGGGAAGGACGTAGAGAAATCTGGGGTGCTGCAAGCCGGTCGCGAAGGCCTTGGCCTGCAAGCCCTGCGCAACGGCCGGCGTCTCGTCCTTTTTCCAGCCGACGATACGGGCGATGTGCATCGGCGGCAGCAGATATTGCTGGATGTCGGGAAGCGTCGGGTTGGCGCCGGTTTGCGCCTTCGGATCGCCACTGCCGTCATTGCAGCCGGCGAGAGACAGCAGCGAGGCGCACAACAGCGCCCGAGCGATTGCGGAGCTCATCGCGCAACTCCTACGCCGTGGCGGTACACCATGGCCCAGCCGAGCCAGCCGGTGACCGGCAGGATCAATACGGTGATGGCTGAAAGAAGGAGCCCGGTCGGCCACACGGAGGTCCAGGCATCGCGCGTATGGATCAACGCATTGACGGTGGCCAGGATCAGCGCCAGCGCGTTGCCGATCAGATGCGGCCAGGCCGGCGACTGCGCCCGCACCAGGCGGTTGCCGAGGAAATCGGTCAGGCCGGCGATGGCTGCCAGCACGCCGAAGATCACGCCGACGACCAGAAGCCAGGCCGAAAAATCCGCCCACATGATCTCGGCACTGACGACATAGGCGATGTCGGTCAGCAGCGCTCCAATGAAGCACGCGACCGGGATCGGCACCAGCATCGGATGAATCGGATGGCCCGCGATTTGTGCGGTCGCGCGCACGCGCACGTTATCTTGCACGGTTGGCATCTTGCACGGTTGGCCTCTTGTCAGATCGCCACCCCTCCCCGTTGGAAAACACCCGCTTCCAGCGAAGGTTCCTGATCGTCGGCCTCAGCGCCGCCGCTCCTCAACAGCGCTGCGGCGGCGAAGCGCTCACGAGGAACCCATCGCCGCTCCGAGCCTTGATCCGGGCCTTGAGATGAACCTGCCCTTCAGGAGACCGCGGAGTGGACCAGCCTGGCGACGGCGCCTCCTTCAATCCAGCCTCGAAGCTCGACGGCGTCTCGCGGCGCCAGACCGAGCAGATCGAATCCCAAAGCCGGCCGAACGCCGCACTCATCCACGAGACGATCCGCGCCGAGGGTGAGCAGGAACTGGAGCGGCGATGGTGGGCTATCGTGCTGTCCGGCCTCGCCGCCGGTCTTTCGATGGGATTGTCCCTGATCGTCCAGGGCGAGTTTCACGCGCTGATCTCCGACGAGGCCACCCGGCGCCTGGTGGCTCCGCTCGGCTACACGGTCGGTTTCCTGGTCGTGGTGCTGGGACGGCAGCAGCTCTTCACCGAGAACACACTGACACCGATCCTGCCGCTGTTGCACAACAGGGATCTCGGCACGCTCGGAAGCGTGATCAAACTATGGGGCCTGGTCCTCGCCTCCAACATCGCGGGAACCTGGGCGGTCGGATCCGTGCTCGCGCACACAAGCATCTTCGAACCACGCATCGTGGACGCCTTCGTGGACCTCAGCCGCCACACCATCGAGGGCACGTTCACGACGACCCTTGTCCGGGCGATCTTTGCCGGCTGGCTGATCGCCTTGATGGCGTGGCTACTGCCTGCCGTGAAGGGATCGCGCCCGCACCTCGTCGTCGTGATGACCTATGTGGTCGCGCTCGGCCAGTTCGCGCACATCATCGCGGGCTCGGTCGAGTGCGCCTTCCTGGTCCAGAGCGGCCGGGCATCGCTTTCACAATATGCCTCGGACTTCTTCGTACCCACACTCCTCGGCAATATTCTGGGCGGAACGACACTGGTGGCCCTGCTGAACTACGGACAGGTCGCCCCCGAAATCGACGACCACAGGGAATAAAGAGGCTGCACAAACGCTGCCGCCTCGACAGGAACGATGGGCGCGAGCCGCGCTTGCCTCAACAAATCAACGTGCGCCGACAAGCAGGATCAGTCATGAGCACCAACATCAAGAGCCCATTCGACAAGGAACCGGCCGAAGGATCACGCGACATCATCGATCGCGAATTGCAGCGTGCCGAAGAGGCCGCCAACAACAAGGTCGATCATCTCCCCGGCGTGAAGGTCAGCGGGCAGCCCCAGGGCGGCGCAGTCGATCGTGCCCGGAAGCAGCGCGAGGAGAAGGATAGCGAACAGGAATAGAGTCGCTCTGCCGACCCGAAACGCCAAGTCGGTCAAGCGAGACGCATCAATTTGTTCGGGACTGGCAATGACTGACAGCCCATCGTTCTGAGGAAACGTGGTTCTGGGGAAACGTGGAACTTCCCAGCACCGCGTATGTTGTGGGCGATGAGTGATGTGGCGGCCAGCGCAAGGCGGGCCGCTATTGCTTACGCACGCTTGCCCATCATCGAACTCAGGAGCCCGAAATGAGCCGCGGAATGCCATCGATGACCGCCCTCTTGGGTATGCTCGCAATCGCCGGCTATCAAAATCGGGACAAGCTCGCCGACATGTTTCGCAACGCTACCTCCGGTCAGCCGTCGGGCACCAAGGATTCGCTGAGCGGCATGCTCGGCAACCTTGGCGGCCTTGTGGGAGGCGGCGGCGTCGGTTCGCTGCTGAACGGCGGGATCGGCGAGTTGCTCGAGCACTTCAGACAGAACGGGCAAGGCGATGCGGCTCAATCCTGGATCAATCAGGGGCCAAACCGCGAAGTCACCCCGCCCGAACTCCGGCAGGCTATCGGTCCGGACGTTCTTCAAAAACTTGAGCAGCAGACCGGCCTGTCTCAGCAGGAGATCCTCGACCGATTGTCGCGCGAGCTTCCGGCAGCGGTGGACAAATACACGCCCGAGGGACGTCTTCCGGCGCAATCCTCGGGATAACACTCCTCAAGACTCGAGAAAAGATATGAGCATCATCTGGACGATCATCATCGGTTTCATCGCAGGCGTCATCGCGAAGTTCATCATGCCCGGTGACAACGAGCCCTCGGGTTTCATCCTGACCACGATCCTGGGAATAGTAGGCGCGTTCGTTGCGACCTATCTTGGCCAATCACTCGGCTGGTACCGGCCAGGAGAAGGCGCAGGACTCGTGGGGGCAGTGGTAGGCGCCATCATCGTGCTTTTCGTCTACGGTTTTGTAGCCGGTCGCAGCCGTCGGGCCATCTAACCACAGTGGACGGAATTCCGCGCGTTAGCGGAGAATTCGCCCGGCGCGAAAGGCGATCGGCAAGATGAAATGGATGCTTGTTGTCCTGGTAGGAGGCATGACCCCGGTCAACACCGACCTGGTTTTCGACAAGTTTGCCGATTGCCTTGCCGCCGAGGAGCAGATGCGAAAGCACTATACGGACGCTTTCGAGGCCTGGGACCGATGGGCCGCGGCCAATATCGAGCGACGACGCGAATACTCAAAGGTGCGCGACCTCCAGGCCAAACGGCTGCTCAGCAACATCGGTACGTGCGTTCCTCACGCAGGCGGCGAAGCCGCAGCGCCTCAGCAATTGAGCAATCCGGCACCTTCTCCGCAAGCCACACCTGCGCCGCAGCCAAGTCCGAAAACGTGACGTTTGAGCCCCTAAAAGCCCCCTGGCACGCCGCTAACCCGAGACTTTTTAAGGAGATCAGCATTGAGCGACAGGACCGGCAATGAACCTGCACCCTTGGTGCTTCTCGGCGTGGCAATTATCCCGATCGTTGCGGTGTTGGCGTGGTTCGCTTTCTAGCTTTGAACTTTTTCCGCGATCGCGCGTCATACAGTCGAAGCGTCCCTAAGCTTCACCCGAAAGCCCCGCTTCCCCCAGGCGGGGTTTTTGCTGTCGGCGCTGCATCAACGCACCGATCTTTTCAAGCGCCCTTTTGGCTTGACCACTTTTTCCCGATGCAGCAGCCTAGATATGGGCAGGGTTTTGAGGAGGCACAATTGCCGAAAACCCTAGTGGAATTCAGAGCGCAGAACCTTCGTTTACTTGAGCAGCTTTGTCCGGACGATCCGGGCTACATTCAATCGTGGATCAGGAAGTTCGACCAGCAGAATGGGATCGAACCTGAAGCTCCTGCGAAGTCCCGCCGGGAGCGAGGTGTTGCTTCACCCAAGAAGGCAAGGTCCGGCGACCGAACCAATTGAGCGCGTGGTTTCCTTCGCTCGGCGCTGGACGCTACGGCCAAGAGGCGCTGGGCTTAGGCAGCTCGCTGCCTTTTCCGGGGAGCGCTCGCCTTTGCCTTCAACTTACCGCTCCCGGTATTCGACACACGAGCCACACCTCCGAGTGCAGCTGCAAGAACCTCGCGCTGAGCGAGGGCATTTGGCCCGTCAGCTTCATGCATTACGATCTGAGATACTTCGACCTCGAGCAGAAAACCGTGCAACCTCTCGACAACCCGTTCGGCACGAGGCTGTCACCTATGTCTTAGGTACGTTCCGTTACCCATCTTCGGGCCGGACATCGAAAGCCTTGGAGCGGGTGAAGGGAATCGAACCCTCGTATTCAGCTTGGAAGGCTGCTGCTCTACCATTGAGCTACACCCGCGACAGGGGCTCCCTAACACGGCCGGGCGGCGGTCTCAACTGCCCATCAACTGCCCAATCGTCGTCTTTCCAGCGCCTTCCCGGCCTTGCGAACAGCCGCTGGTTCCTCCCGACCCGCCTCCCCTTAACAACTCCGGAATTGCCGCCTATATTGATGTCTTCCGCAACCAACGAAAGGAGGTGATCCAGTGTCTTTTACCAAGCGCTGTCACCTCGCTGGGATCGCCCGCTAAGCTTTGAATAAAGGCTTGGCATCGGGGCGCTCTCAGCCCTGGACCAGCCAGCAAGAAATCGGGCGCGACGGGGTCTCCCCGCCGCGCCTTTTTCGTAGGTCACGCGCCGGCTGCTCAGGCGGGCGGCTCGCCGGCGAGCACCTCGCGGATCCTCGATGACAGGTCCGCCTTCCGGTACGGCTTCCTCAGCAACGCAACGCCGGGACCGAGATGCCCCTCGTGGTCGAGGGCGTTGTCGGTATAGCCGGACGTATAGAGCACCCTCATCCCCGGGCGCAGGCAGCGCACGGCCTCGGCCAATTCCTGCCCGTTCATGCCGCCGGGCATGATGATGTCGGTGAACAGCAGATCGAATTGGGCGCCCTGCTGCACCAGCGCAAGCGCGGTTGCGCCGTCGCCGGCTGCGAGGGTGCGATAGCCGAGGCTGCCGAGCTGGGCGATGACATAGCCCTGCACCAGCGGATCGTCCTCGACGACGAGAATCGTCTCGTGGCCGCGTGCCGCCGCGGGCGCCTGCAGTGGCCCGGTCCTGGCCCGCGCTCCGCCCGCAGAGCGCGGCAGAAACAGCCGAATCACGGTGCCGCGGCCTTCCTCACTCTCGATCGCAACGCTGCCGCCGCTCTGCTTGGCGAAGCCGTAGACCATACTGAGGCCGAGCCCGGTGCCGCGACCGACCCCTTTGGTGGTAAAGAACGGCTCGAACACGCGGTCGCGGAGGTCGGCGGGGATCCCATGGCCGGTGTCGGCCACCGCGACCATGATGAAGGCGCCGCGCGTGGCGTCGCCTTCACCGGCACCATTCGCGCCATCGAATTCGCGGTTCGCGGTCTCGAGCGTCAGCGTGCCGCCACCAGCCATCGCATCGCGCGCATTGACGGCGAGATTGATGATCGCCGACGACAGCTGCGACGGATCGGCCATCGCCGGCCAGGCGTCGTCCGCGAGGTGGGTCACGATTTCGACGTTTCCGCCCAGGGTCGGCTTCAACAGCTTCGCCGTCTCGAGCACGAGGCCGTTCACGTCGATCTCGCGCGGTTCCAGCGGCTGCCGACGCGCAAAGGTCAGGAGCTGCGAGGTGATCTCCGCGCCTCGCGCCGCCGCATCGTCGATGAGCTGGGCGATCGCGGCGAGGTCGGGCTTGTCCGCCAGCCCCTCCCGGATGATCTCGATGGTGCCGATGATGACGGTGAGCACGTTGTTGAAGTCGTGCGCGACGCCACCGGTGAGCTGGCCGATCGCATCCATCTTCTGCGACTGGCGAAGCCGCTCCTCCGTCTCGTGCTGCTCGGTCAGATCGGTGGCCGAACCACGATACCCCATAAAGCGCCCGTCGGCGCCGAACACCGGCTGGCCGTTGACGCTGAAATGGCGCGCGCGTCCAGCCGCATCGCGGCCGCGATACTCGAACTTCCGGAACGGCTCGTGGCGATCCAGCGTCGCCAGGTGACCGCGCCATTTCTGCGGCTCGGCATCGCGGTCGAAGGCGGCATCTGAACGGCGCCTCCCGATCAGCGCCGTGTGGTCCATGCCGAAAGCATCGGCCCGATCTGAAATGTAGGTGAACACGTGATCCGGGCCGGTCTCCCAGAACCAGTCGGATGCGGTCTCGGCATAGTCACGGAAGCGCTGCTCGCTCGCTCGGGCGTTCTCCTCGGCGTGCCGCCGGATCTTCAGGTCACGCTCGAGATTCCCATTGGCCTCGCGCAGCTCGCCATAGGCATGTTCGAGGTTGGCGCACATGGCGTTGAAAGCAACGACCACCTTGTCCAGCTCGTCGGCCTCGTAAGGCGGCCGGCGCTCCAGGCGCAGCGGCGGCGGCGGCCGTCCGAGGCTGTACTTGCCGACGTACTCGGCGATGGCGACGAGATGCCGCGTCACCAGCAGATGAAACATGTAGATGATGAACAACGAGACGAGGAACGTCTTTGCCGCCTGGCTTGCCAGAATGACGAGGGCCCTGTTCAGCAATTGCTGATAGACGTCGGTCAGCGTCGCCTCGACCCGGAGCGTGCCGATGGCGCGCGAGGTCCCCTGCACCATCGTGCTCAGCGGAAATTCCCGGGTCATGATCGAACGGGTGTTTCGCTCGCCGACTTCGACCCGGATCGGATTGGGCCGATCGGCGATCTCGCGGACCTCCGCCGCACGGATGTCGGGCAGCCGCAGAATGCCATCGAGCTGCAGCTTGAGCTGGTTCTGGTCGAGATTCCACAGGCTCTCTCCAAGGCTGCCTGTGGTGCTGCGGCCGATCTCGTCCAGCCGCGTCTCGATCAGTCCGACCTCACGATTGTAATCCAGATAGAGCTGGAGCGCGGTCAGGGTCAGCGTCACGACCGATGAGAACAGCAGCACGGCGGCCAGCAGCCGGGGCCCGACGCCGGTGCGCGACCAGTTGAAGATCCGCGACAGGAGCGCCGCGAACATCGCAGGCGCGAGCGCGGCGCCGATGCCGGTCAAATCCTGCTTCGCAGCCGCCGGCGCAATGGCGCGGCCGCGCTTGGTATCGTCGTCACCTGCGTTGCCCATGCACCACGTCCCCGAAATGGCGGCACCTGCTCGGCCTACCGGCCGCAGCCGCGCGCAAAGTGAACGGTGAGGCTTTGCCGCGTCACGCGATACACGTGGCGATCCTGTCGGCCCATGATCCTGTCGGCCCATGGGCGGCCTGAGTTCGACGGGGTCATATCTTGCGCCCAGCAGCAGGATTCCCGGGCAAACTACCACCTCGCGTGCTAGAATGACATCGGTGAAAGTCCGGAGCCGCCCCCACAGCGGGAAGGCGCTGTCAACGTTGCGGACCGGCGCAGCTGCCATCTCCAGTAGACCCGCGGCACCGGAGTCCGATGGTAGCAGAGCACGCCAAAAGGCATGGCCAGGGAGATGCGTCATGAGGCGGATAGTCGTGGTCTGCCTGTTGCTGCTCGCGGCAGGGCCGTCGCAGGCGCAAGAGGTCATGCGGCTGGCACGCATCGCCGATATCCCCGATCAATATGTCGGCGGCGAGATGCTCCGCGCGGTCTATGCCAGGCTGAACATCAAACTCGAATTCGAGGATGTCCCCGGCAAGCGCGCGCTCGCGCTGTCGAGCACCGGCGAGGTCGACGGCGAGGTCCAGCGGATCGGAACGTTGTCTCGCGACTACCCGACGCTGATCCAGGTGACACCCGCGATCAATTACATCGAGCCCGCTGTCTTCACCACGAAACTGCAGTTCGACGTCGCCGGCTGGAATTCAATCAGGGACTACAGCATCGGCATCGTACGCGGCGTCGGCTCGTCGGAAGCCGGTACGCGCGGCATGACCCGGGTCACGGCAACCACAAGCCTCGACAACATGGTCAAGATGCTCGATGCCGACCGCTTCGACGTGATGGTCACCGACCTCTTCAGCGGGTTGGCTGCGGTGAAGAAACTCAATCTCCAGGCCAGGATCCATCCGCTCTCACCGCCACTCGAGCGCATCAGCATCTACCACCATCTGCATGAACGGCATCGCGATCTCGTGCCGAAGGTCGGAAGGATGATCGCGCAGATGGAGGCGAGCGGCGACCTCGCCCAGTTGCGGGAAACCCTGATCAAGCAGGTGCTGAGCGGGATGTGACACGCAGTCAGTTCGTGCGAGGTCGCTCCCGCACCGCTACCGCCGCGATCAGCAGCCCGACGCACCAGGCCATGGCCGCCCGCGGCGGCTCGTCGCCGAGAAGCACGGTGAAGATGCCCGCAAGCAGGCATGGCGCGATCGCCTTGCCGGACCTGCTCGCGAGCGAGAGCAGAAACGGCATCGCGGCGATCGATATCTGCACGACGTTCATGGTTGCAGGCTGTTTCGCAAGCGTCGGGCTTAGAAGCCGCAAACGCTCATTGCGGGCGGGCGCTTGCCGCGCCGGCTTTCGACGATGCGCTCGCCGCCGCTCTCGGCCGAGCTGCCGTAATAGCGATGGTGGCCGCTCTGGTCGTGCAGATCCGCAGCGTCCGACTTTCCCGCCCGACGCGCGTCGCAGATGATCTTGCAGATGATCTTGATGGTCGACATGGCCGCCTCCGAAGTGTTCTTGGTGGCAATCAGTCGCGCCGCATTCGGGCGGCGTTCACACCTTTCGGCCGCAATCGGGTTTCGGGAGGGTTTCGTCGCCGCACCCCGCGACGCAATATTTTCCGCAGCCCCATTGTCGGCTGCGATGGTGGTGATACGTCCTTTGGACGCGCGCAGCGAAAATCAACGAGGTGACGATGCTTTACGCCATCCTGGCCTATCACGTGGAAGACGAGATCTTGTCCTGGACGCCCGAAAAGGACGCCGCAGTTGTGGCCAAAGTCATCGAGGTTCAGGCGCCCCTCCGGGCAAGCGGGCATTTCGGCCCGGCCGCTCGCCTGGATGAGACCCGAAAGGCCCGCACCTTGCGCGGCCCCGGCGCGGGCGTCGTGCTGGATGGCCCGTTTGCCGAGACCAAGGAGCAGCTCCTGGGCTTCCACCTCGTCGAATACGACACGGACGAGGAGGCGATCGCGGCCGCGCGGACCCTGCGCCAGGTTAATCCGTCAGCGGTCTACGAAATCCGCCCGGTCAAGCTTTACGTGCCGGCCGACGGGTTCGGCACGACGCAAGACTGAGCCGCGGCCCTATGCGTCCGTCCCGGCCGGGGAGGCATAGAAGCGCTGGATCAGCAGGCCGCCGAAGGCGATGAACCACACGAACGGCGCGACTTGCGGCGCGAACGCCGCAACGACCGTGCCCGGGATGAATACCAGCAGCGGAAACAGCGAAGCCATGATCTCCTGGCGCCAGCCGCCCAGGATCCTGAACCACAGCCAGGCATTGAGGCCGGCGATCGCAGTCAGGTGCAGGCCGTAGAGCACCGCGACCGCACTGCTCGTGGGGTAGTTGGTGTAGAGGCCGTTGGTCACCGGCAGCAGCACGATCGACAGCAGGAAGAACAGATTGAGGATCACCGCGCCGCGGCTGCCGACCGGCTGGCGCGCCAGCCGCCGGTGATGGCTGATCCAGAACACGCCGGCGATGATGAAGCTGAGCGCTAGACCCGCGAGCTTGCCGGAATAGACCCGGGCGAGATCGTTCCAGTCGGGCGCGCTGCTGAACACCGCGGCCCTGGGCAGGTCGTAGGCGAGCAGCGTCATGGCGACGCCAAAGATGGTGTTGCTGAGCGATTCCAGCCGTCGCATCTCGAATTGGTCGGATTTGAGCTCGGTCATGCCGGGTGGCGCTTTTTCGGAATGGAACCTTGGGCCGTCTTGTCCCTAGGTCTTAACATCGGTCCCGTCCAGACGCATTGCGATTCGCAGCGGGATCGCCGACTCTGGCTGTTTCACCGGGGCGATTCGTGGCGACATATCTGGACACGCTCAATGCGGAGCAGCGCCGCGCCGTGGAGCATGGCGTGGCCGATGGTGCGACCGTGGGCGCGCCCCTGCTCGTCATCGCCGGTGCGGGCTCCGGCAAAACCAACACGCTGGCCCACCGCGTCGCGCACCTGATCGTCGCGGGCAGCGATCCGCGCCGCATCCTCCTGATGACGTTCTCGCGCCGCGCCGCGGCCGAGATGGCTGGCCGGGTCGAGCGCATCGCCCGAAAAGTCCTCGGCGAGAACAATGCCGCGATCATGCGCGACGCGCTCACCTGGGCCGGCACGTTCCACGGCATCGGCGCACGGTTGCTGCGCGAATATGCCGAGCGGATCGGTGTCGATCCTGCCTTCACCATCCACGACCGGGAGGATTCCGCCGACCTGATGAACCTGGTCCGGCACGAGCGCGGATTGTCGAAGACGGAGAGCCGCTTTCCCGCCAAAGGCACCTGCCTGTCGATCTACTCGCGCTGCGTCAATGCCGAGATGGAGACCGAGAAGGTTTTGGGGGCACAATATCCCTGGTGCGCAGGCTGGGCGGCCGAGCTGAAGGGCCTGTTCGCGGCCTATGTCGAGGCCAAGCAGGCCCAGCACGTGCTCGATTACGACGACCTCCTGCTCTACTGGTCGCAGATGATGAGCGATGCCCTGATCGCGGAAGAAATCGGCGGCCGCTTCGATCACATATTGGTCGACGAGTATCAGGACACCAACCGCCTGCAATCCTCGATCCTGCTGGCGCTGAAGCCGGACGGGCGCGGCCTCACCGTGGTCGGCGACGACGCGCAGTCGATCTATTCGTTCCGCGCCGCCACCGTCCGCAACATCCTGGATTTTCCGCAGAGCTTCTCGCCCCGCGCCGAGATGATCACGCTCGACCGCAATTACCGCTCGACGCAACCCGTGCTGGCGGCGGCCAACGGCGTCATTGGCCTGGCGCGCGAGCGCTTTACCAAGAACCTCTGGACCGACCGCGCCGGCACGCAAAAACCACAGCTCGTCACCGTGCATGACGAGGCGGACCAGGCCCGTTACATCGTCGAGGAGGTGCTGGCCAATCGCGAGCAAGGCGCGCTCTTGAAGCACCAGGCGGTGCTGTTCCGGACGTCCTCGCATTCGGGCCCGCTGGAGATCGAGCTCACCCGCCGCAACATTCCCTTCGTCAAGTTCGGAGGGCTCAAGTTTCTCGATGCCGCGCATGTCAAGGACGTGCTGGCCTTGCTGCGCTTCACGGAGAATCCGCGCGACCGCGTCGCCGGCTTTCGCATCCTGCATCTGTTGCCGGGGATCGGACCCGCGACGGCGCAGCGTGTGCTCGACCAGATGGCCGAGAGCACCGATCCGCTCGCCGCGCTCGGCCAGCTCCCGGTGCCGGCGCGCACCGGCGCGGATTGGACCGACTTCGTCCGCACCGTCGAAAATCTGCGCTATTCGGAATGGCCGGCCGATCTCGAACGCGTGCGGCTGTGGTATGAACCGCATCTCGATCGCCTGCACGAGGATTCCGAGACGCGCCGCGCCGATCTGATGCAGCTCGAGCAGATCGCGAGCGGCTATGCCTCGCGCGAGAAATTCCTGACCGAGCTCACGCTCGACCCGCCGGATGCGACCAGCGACAAATCCGGGCCACCCTTGCGCGACGAGGACTATCTGATCCTCTCCACCATCCACTCCGCCAAGGGCCAGGAGTGGAAATCGGTGTTCGTGCTCAACGTCGTCGACGGCTGCATGCCGTCGGATCTCGGCGCCGGCACCAGCGCCGAGCTCGAGGAGGAACGCCGCCTGCTCTATGTCGCGATGACGCGCGCCAAGGACGATCTGCACCTCGTGGTGCCGCAGCGCTTCTTCACACACGGCCAGGCCGCCAAGGGCGACCGCCACGTCTACGCCTCGCGCACCCGCTTCATCCCGGAGCAGCTCGTCTATCTGTTCGAGCGGACCGCCTGGCCCAAAGCCGGCGCAAGCTCAGCGCGCACTGCCGCGCAAGGGCCAAAGGTCGACATCGGCGCGCGGATGCGGGGGATGTGGCGGTAAGACACAAGAGGCTGGTGTCGGGACCTGTCAGGATAACTGGAACAACAGAGGTCCGACATGAAAGCCGTCGTCGTCGAACAATACGCGCCCATCGATCAAATTGAGCTGAAGGACGTTGCGTCTCCGCGCCTCGGGCCCGGACAGCTGCGCATCCGGGTAGAGGCTGCGGGAATCGGATTTGTCGACGGCTTGAAGATCCGGGGTCTCTACCAGACCAAGGATCCCCTGCCCTTCATTCCCGGAACCGAATTCGCAGGGATCGTGGACGAAGCGCCCGGTGCACCGGGCGGCTATCGACCCGGC
This sequence comes from Bradyrhizobium sp. Kon69, assembly GCF_055807515.1. Lineage (NCBI taxonomy): Bacteria > Pseudomonadati > Pseudomonadota > Alphaproteobacteria > Hyphomicrobiales > Nitrobacteraceae > Bradyrhizobium > Bradyrhizobium sp. Kon69. The sequence goes on from NZ_JBVVOS010000011.1 coordinate 147,893, forward strand.
ATGCGCGTGATGGGCATGACGCGGTCGGGCGCGCTCGCCGAAGAGATCGTCGTCACCCCCGAAGCGCTCTATCCCCTGCCGGACGGCGTCGCGGCGGAGGTCGCCGCCTCGTTTCGTGCCAATTACCTGACCGCCCTCTATGCGCTGAGTGCGCGCGCGTCGCTCGGCGCAGGCGAACAGCTTCTGGTGTTGGGCGCAGCGGGCGGCACGGGAATCGCGGCTGTCCAGATTGGCAGGCTGCTCGGCGCCCGCGTGATCGCAGCGGCGTCGACACCAGACAAGCGCGAGTTCGCGCGACAGCACGGCGCCGATGCCGTGGTTGACTACACGCAGACCAACTGGCGCGACACATTGAAGGAATTGACGGGAGGACACGGCGCCGACGTGATCTTCGACCCCGTCGGCGGCGAAGTCTCGGTTCAGGCCTTTCGCTCGATCGCATGGCGCGGCCGTCATCTCGTGGTCGGTTTTGCCGCCGGCGCGATCCCTGCATTGCCGTTCAACCTGCCACTGCTGAAGGGTGGCGCCCTGCTCGGCGTCGACCTCGCGCAGCTTCCAATCCGCGAGCCCGAGGTGCAGAAGCGCCTGATGTCGGAGCTGACGGCATGGTTGGCCGAAGGCCAGCTGAAGCCCGTGGTCGGTCGCGTCTTCGCGCTGGATGATTTCCGGGAAGCGTTCAGGACCATGCAGACGCGCGGGGCGCTTGGCAAGATGGTCGTGCGTATCTCGAAATAGGACGCACCGGCGCGCGGGATGCGGCGGCAGCTAGGCGCCCAGCCGGTCGAACTGGACCTTGCCTGCCTTCATCACCAGCGGAATGTGCTCGCCCTGGCCCAGCAGGCAGGCCACGTCGCGCAGCGGATTGCCGTCGACCACCAGCAGGTCCGCAATGGCTTCGGGCGCGACCCGGCCGAGCTTGCCTTCCATGCCGAGCACCTCGGCGCCGACCAATGTCGCGCTGGCAATGACGGCGCGCGGACCGAGAATCTCGGCGCGGATGCGGAATTCGTCGCTCTGCAGACGCTGCGACGGTCCGAGCAGGTCGCTGCCGAACCCCATCTTCACGCCGGCATCGCGGTAGATCGTGAGCGAACGCAGGCCGGCGTCGCGAACATCGGCGATCTTGGCCACGCTCTCCGGCGGCAGGCCATACTGAGCGCCCTCGTTGGTCAGCGCCTCGTAGGTGACGAGCGTCGGCACCACATAGGCGCCCTTCTCGGCCATCAGCTGCGCGGTCGGAGCATCGACCAGATTGCCGTGCTCGATGGTGCGCACGCCGCAGCGAACGGCGCGTTCGATCGCGGCAGCGGTGTAGGCGTGGGCGAGCACATAGGTCTGACGCCCGCGCGCCTCCTCGACGATGGCGCGAATCTCGTCCTCGGAGTAGCCGAAGGCGCCGACCGGGTCGGTCGGCGAAGCAACGCCGCCGGAGGCCATGATCTTGATCTGGTCGGCGCCCATCTGGAGCTCCTCGCGCGCCGCCCTGCGCACGCCGTCGACACCATCGGCAACGCGCGCCAGCGCGCCGACACGCACGCAACAGGGGCACGGTGCATCGCTGGCGAGGTAGTCCGAGCGGGCCCGCATGTCGCCGTGGCCGCCGGTCTGGCTGAGCGCACGTCCCGAGACGAACAGCCGCGGACCGTCGGTGAGACCGGTCTCGATCGCCTGCTTCAGCGCATGGCCGGCGCCGCCGGCGTCGCGCACGGTGGTGAAGCCCCGCCGCAGCATGCCGCGCAGCAGCAGCGTCGAGCGCAGCGTCACCAGCACGTTCGGCATGTGCACCTGTTGCGCCAGATTGAGCTCCACGGCGATCGCATGTACATGCAGGTCGATCAGGCCGGGCATCAGCGTCTTGCCCTTCAGATCGACGGTGCGGTCGGCTTCCACCTGGAGCGGCCGATCTGAGACCTCCTTGATCAGATTGTCCTCGACCAGCACGTGATGTCCCTCCAGGAGGTCCGGCTGAAGCGGGTCGAGCAGAGCGGCGTTGTTGAAGAGCACACGGGACATGACGACTTCCTGTCTAATCAGGACTGGATGAGCAGCGCGGGCAAGGCGAGCTGGGCGAATGGGAGACACGCTGCGATATCGTCCTCGCCGTACCAGCCTGCCTCATGGAGCAGATTGAGCGAGCCGAGCGTGCGCCCGCGCCAGCGCACGGGCATGTTGAGCACGCTTTCGCAGCCGAGCGAAGCGATCAGCTCGTGATCGGAAAACACCTCGCGCAGATCGTCCCGGGTGCGGCCGATATAGGCCTCGCCGCGGTCGAGCACGGCCTCGGTCCACGGCCCCGGCGCCAGGCGTTTGCGTCCGCCCGCGGGGTAAGGTCCGGGCAGATTGGAATACACCCGCGCTGCTTCCCTCGTGTCGGCGTCATAGGTCAGGATCGTGAACAGCTTGTGCCCGATCGCCGACTTCAAGGCGTCGTCCAGCGCCGAGTACAGGGCATCCGGCTGATCCGCCCTGCCCTGCGCGGCCGCGACGGCGCAGAGCAGCGGATCGGACCGGTGTTTCGTTTCCCTCATGCGACTTCGCCCGCCGCAATCTCTTCCAGCGAACGGCCGCGCGTCGGCACCCCCATCAGCACCACGGTGAGCGCGCCTAACAGCAGCACGCTTGTGGTGAGGCCGAACACGCCGGCGAAGCCGAAATTGGGATAGAGATAGCCGACCAGGATCGGCGAGACGATCGCACCGATGCGGCCGATTGCGGAGGCGAGCCCGGCGCCGGTGGTTCTGACCGCCGTCGGAAATACCTCGGCGGTATAGGCATAGACGCCCGCATAGGTTCCGTTCATGAAGAAGGACAGCAAGATTCCGGCGACCATGATGTGCTGGTCGCTCTGCGCGAATGCAAGTCCGAGCGCGCTGGCGCCGCCGAGCACCATGTAGGAGGCAATCGTCGCCTGGCGGCCGATGCGCTCGTTAAAGTACGCGGCGCTGAAATAGCCGGGAATCTGCGCGCAGTAGATCGCGATCGAATAGGCGAAGCTCTTGGTGATGCTCATGCCGTTCTGGACCAGAAGGCCGGGGATCCAGACGAAGAAGGAATAATAGCTGAACGTGATCGTAAGCCACATGATCCAGGTCATGATGGTGATGCGCGCCTGGCGGCCGGCGAGGAGCGCGGCGAAATTGGCAAGCAGCGTCCCACCAGTCACGGCGGGCGCCGTGATTTCGACGACCGGTTGCGGCAGGACGTGGCCTTGGCTCACAAATCCGGCCTCGATCCTGTCCAGCACGGCTGCGGCTTCCTTCTCGCGGCCCCGGCTTTCCAGCCAGCGCGGCGATTCCGGCAGCGCCCTGCGCCACCACAGCAGCATGACGACCGGCACCGCGGTGATGACCAGAACGATGCGCCAGCCGTTCTCATAGGCGGGCACGATGAAATAGCCGAGCAAGGCGGCCGCGACGAAACCGAAGGAGAAGAAGCCGGCCAGCGCGCCGGTAAAGCTGCCGCGGTAACGCCGTGCGACGAATTCCGCCAGATAGGGCGCAATGATTGCGCTCTCTGCGCCGGTCCCCATGCCCGCGACGACGCGGGCGGCGAAGAAGGACGACCAGTCGTTCACCGCCGCGCTGACGATGGATGCGACGCAATAGAGCGCCAGCGCCGACATCATCACCGCGCGACGGCCGATCAGGTCACCCAGCGTGCCCGCCAGCAGCGCGCCGAACAGGAAGCCGATATAGGTGCTGCTGCCGAGCACGCCGATCTGCACGCTCGACAGATTCCAGGTCGTGCGCAGCACCGGCAGGATGAACGCCAGCACGGCCGCGTCCATCGCGTCGAACATGTAGCCGAGCCCGCCCATCAGCAGCAGATGCCCGTGGAAGCGCGCAAATGGAAGGCGCTCGATGCGCGCCGAGATCATCGACATGAAAGTCCCCTCTGTCTGGCGGCCCGGCACTCCGCTCATTCCCTGGGGGGAAACCATAGACAAGGAGATATTATCGTCATAATTTATAATCATGATCTAGTACATCACTGTGGTGAATGTTCTGTCGTTCCGAAAGCTCGACCTCAACCTGCTGAAAGTGTTCGAGGCGCTGATGACCGAGGGCAGCGTCACGCGCGCCGCCAACGCGCTTCTGATGACGCAGCCGGCGGTCAGCAACGCGCTCGCACGCCTGCGGGACGCGCTCGGCGATCCCCTGTTCGTCAGGTCCGGCACCGGCATCCGTCCGACCCAGCGCGCCGTGGTGCTGTGGGAGCCGATCGGCGAAGCGCTCGAAACCGTCCGCGGCGCGCTTGACGAGCAGGTGTTCGATCCGCGCCGTGCGCAGACCGAGTTCAGCCTGTCGATGTCGGACTACGTCGCCTCGCTGGTGATGCCGAACCTGCTGAACCATTTCGGCAGTATCGCGCCCAAATCGCGCATCCATACCGTCCCCAACACGGTCGTGGAGATCGCCGACCAGCTCGAGGACAATCGCGTTGATTGCGTGCTCAGCGTCTATGTCAACGAGGCGCAGCAGCCGGCCGCCATCCGCTCGCGCTCGCTGTGGACCGTCGACTACGCCTGCTTCATGCGGCGCGGCCATACGCTCGCGGCGATGAAGCGGCTGAGCACGCGCAGCTTCCTCAACGCGGGGCATGTCGATGTGAGCCTCGCCGGCAAGACCCTGCCGTCCTACGACCTCTTCCTCGCCTCGCGCGGGCTATCGCGCAACCTGGTCGCGACCGTCAATCACTACAGCGCCGCCTACGAAATCGTGCGCCAGTCCGACTTGATCGCCGTGCTGCCGAGCGATTTGCGCTCGCAATCCCGGCACGCGCCGTTCCTGCACGCGATGCCGCTTCCGCTCAAGGCGCCGCCGCGCATCGTCAGCCTGTTCTGGCACCAGCGCAACGACACCGTACCGGCGCAGCGCTGGCTGCGCGACACCCTGGTCGAGATGTTCGCCAGGTCCGACTGAAGCCGCGGGCCCCCGACACCAAGAAGAAAGGGAAACAATGGGTTTCTCGAAGCAGCATTGTGTTCCAGTCCCTGCTGCTTAGCTCCAACCAAAGCAATCCCCTCCCCACAGTGACAGGCGCGCAAGCCGCGCCCGCAGAGATCTCATCAATGACCGCACCGCTCGAATTCGGACTGGACACCTTTGGCGACGTCACCAGGGACGCCCCCGGCGCGATGGTTCCGCACGCGCAAGCGATCCGCAATGTCGTCGACGAGGCGGTGCTCGCCGACGAGCTCGGCCTCGACTTCATCGGCCTCGGCGAGCATCACCGCGCCGACTTCGCGATCTCGTCCCCTGAGACCGTGCTGGCGGCAATCGCATCGCGGACCAGGCGCATCCATCTCGGCTCGGCCGTGACGGTGTTGAGCTCGGACGATCCGATCCGCGTCTTCCAGCGCTTTGCCACGCTCGATGCACTCTCGAACGGGCGCGCCGAGGTGATCCTCGGCCGCGGCTCGTTCACGGAATCCTTCCCGCTGTTCGGCTTTGATTTGCGCAAGTACGAAGAGCTGTTCGAGGAGAAGCTCGATCTGTTCGCAGCACTGCTGTCGCAGAAGCCGGTGACCTGGGAAGGCAAGCTGCGTCCGCCGCTGAAGGATCAACTGGTCTATCCCCCGGTCGAGAACGGCACGCTGAAGACCTGGATCGGCGTCGGCGGCAGTCCGCAATCGGTGGTGCGCGCCGCGCATTACGACCTGCCCTTGATGCTCGCGATCATCGGCGGCGATCCCGCGCGCTTCGCACCCTTCGTCGATCTCTATCATCGCGCGTTCAGGGAGTTCGGCCGCCCGGCCCAACCGATCGGCGTGCACTCGCCAGGCTATATCGCCGAGACCGACGAACAGGCTCGCGAGGAGCTGTGGCCCGACTACAAGGCGATGCGCGACCGTATCGGCAAGGAACGCGGCTGGCCACCGATGGGCCGCGACGAGTTCGTCAACGAGGCCGAGCACGGCTCGCTCTATCTCGGCTCGCCGCAGACGGTCGCGCGCAAGATCGCCAAGACGGCAAAGGCACTCGGCGTTTCGCGGTTTCAGCTGAAGTATTCGGCGGGCCCGCTGCCGCACGAGAAGCTGATGAAGAGCATCGAGCTCTACGGGCGGAAGGTGGTGCCGATGGTCAGGGAGATGATGGGGTGACTTGCGCGCTGCGCCAGTCCGCCTGCGCCCTGCGGGCTACGGCGCGACAGCCTTCGCTCACTTCGCGCCATGACCATCGGTGCCGGCTTGCCAAGCCGTAGCTCGCGAAGCGAGCGAAGGCTGGTGGGGGAGGCAGGACTCGAACCTGCGAAGCCATAAGGCGGCTGATTTACAGTCAGACATCTTGTGCTTTTAATCGCTACCACAAGACCCCACACGTGTTGAAAAAACCACTTCCAATCAATGGGCTAGATCCTTATTGATAGCTAACGACATCCCAGGAAATACCACTAAAGCTAGGTATTTTGTGGGGCTTGGTGCGGGGCTTGGAAGGGGGCTGATGATGAAAAAACCGCTCACTGCGTTTGCGATCGAACATGCGAAGCCGCGAGCGAAGCGCTACGCCCTGCCGGACGTAGGGCATCCTGGTCTCCGCGTACTGGTGTATCCATCCGGCGTGCGAACGTTCGTTTACAGATTCCGACGTGGTGAGAAGCAAGACGTAACTGTAGTGCTGGGTCCGGCCAGCGGTCCGGGTGCACTCACGCTAGCACAGGCCCGAGATGCGGCTGGCGACGCCCGTCGGCAACGCGCGATGGGTTCCGATCCAGCTGACCAGAAGCGGGCTACGCGTAAGGCGGAAGCCGCTCGGATTGCTGCCGAGGAGCAGGAAGCCCGCCGCCGAGAAGATACAGTAGCTAACGTGCTGCAGCGCTATTACGCCGACCATGTCGTTAAACTGAAGTCCGGCCGAGAGGTGCGGCGCGTTCTCAACAGGGAACTAAAGAGCTGGGCAAAGAGGCGTGTGGATGAAATCCGACGCAGCGATGCGAACCGCGTTCTCGACACGATCAAGGTGCGTGCGCCGATCCAGTCGAAGCGGCTCCGCGCGTATGGGCGGCATTTCTTTCAATGGTGCATCACCAAGGAACTGGTCGAAAAGAACCCGTTTGACGGAACCGCTATGGTCAAGGAAATTTCGCGAAAGCGACTCCTAACCAAAGACGAACTGCGGCTCCTGCTGCGGGCAATCGATCGGCTCGAATGGCCTCGGCGCCAATTCCTCCATCTGCTCTTGCTCACGGCGCAGCGGTTTAGCGAGGTCGCGAATATGGAATGGTCGAAACTCGACCTGACCAGCGACAAGCCGTTGTGGACCCTTCCAGACTCGAAGAACGGAAACCCTCATATTGTCCCCCTTGCCCCAGTCGCTGTCGAGATTCTGACCGGTATGGATCGAGTCAAGGAATCGCCCCGTGTATTCGCCTCGTTCTCTGCTACCCATGTTAAGGCGCGCATTGACGAGGTGATGCTGGAGGTCGCGCGAGAGGATGCGGTGGCGGTCGGTGACGATCCAGACAAAGTTAGAATCGAGCCTTGGCGACTGCATGATTTGCGACGCACCGCCGCTACCACGATGCCTGATTTGGGGGTAGAGGTTGTAGTGGTTGAACGGGTGCTGAACCATCAAATGCGCGGCGTGATGGCGGTCTATCAGCTAAATACCTTCGCCGTCGCGAAGCGGCATGCACTGAATGTATGGGCGGATTTTCTCACCAATCTCACGACGGTGCGAGAGTCGAACGTCGTTCCTTTCAAGGCCGAGGCGTGACGATGAGCGATGATCGTGACGTGTACGATAGCAACATCGACCTGATGACAAAGTTCTACGAAACCACGGGGAACGTCGCGGCTGCTTGGTGCGCATTCAGCATCGCCTTTACGCACGGACGGGAGATTCCAGATGCTATTTTTAAAGAAGTGGAACGATTCGCCGCGAAAGTTGCTTTGACGGCTGAGAAGGCGATCACGGCTGAAGTTGGAGAAAGGCCGGTAACGCTCACGTCCGAAGAGCTGGGCACGATCTGGCGCGGCAAGGACAAACGCGACCCCGTTGGTCGGCTTCAAAAGGAGTGGCGCGACTATCAGCTTTATTGGGAAATGCGCAACCGGGTGGATCGGGGGTTGACGGTTGCCGAGGCTGCCCATGAGGTGGGGGCTATGAAAGGCGTGGTCCTAAGCGAAAGGTCGCTCGAAAATCTCTGGAGACGGCTTGGCGCGGAGCGCTAGCAACTAAACGTCGGATGTCGGCAGGTTCCTTTCACCTAACGAAGGTCAGCTATTTTGGGTGCGACAACCCCGCGCCGTTCCGGATACCTCTGAGCCATCATCAAATCTCACGAGGTGCAATATGAAACAACTGATTAAGTCCGAAACCGTTCGGGAAAAACTTGACATGCCGAAGTCCTCTTTCGAACGCATGGTCAAGCTGCGAACGGACGGTTTTCCCGCCGCACTCTACATTTCCCGTTCGCGATTCTTTGACGCGGCAGAGATCGAGGCTTGGATGGCCTGTCTTGCGTCCCGTAACTGCTCGCTGTGAGTTGCTGACATGGTCATGGTTTTCAATCTCGACATGGAAGCTGATCCGGCCAGATATGCTCTTGCTCTGGCTGAAGTCCTCGAAAGAAACGAAGAGGTCACGCTTGGTCCGAGCGACCAGGAGCTTTGCGCCCTCGCGCTTCGTGACCGTGCAGCGCTGATCGACGCCGGCCTCGTCTGACAACTCTCTGCAACAACTATCACTGAAACATTGCGGTTGAGGCAGCGCGTATCTTCGCGCCGGTGTTTCTCTATCTTGCGCGAGTGGGTTCTCGGCGAAGGATACTCGAATGGACTCCTAACAACTCCGACGCGCGCCTAGCCTTATCCCCGACTAACCTAAATCCTCTACTCGGAGAACCAAAATGCGGATTGAAGTGAACGGTAAGACCTACATCGACCAGAAGGCATGCGCGGGACTTTTATCGCGGACGGAGAAGTGCCTGGCCGCGTGGCGCGTTCGCGGCTACGGGCCGGCATATCATCGAATTGGCGGCCGGGTGATGTTCTGTCTCGACGACGTAGTTTCATTCATCAACGGCACGAAGGTCGATGCCGCGTAACCCCAAGAGCACAACCCGCGCGCTGGCAGGCCGCAGGTAATGCGACAGATATCCTCCGAAAGCCCGCAACATGTATGCAAATCGTCGTCACCACGCAACGTATTCTGACCGCTCTCACTGGCATCGCGCCTCTTGGTTGGTTGATGTGGAGCATCTCCAAAGCACGCCCGATGGGGTTGTCTCGCTGACCTTGGAACGAGACGGCGGGTTGACCGTCGGTATTCGCTTCACGTTCCGCAACAAGGTTTCTGTCGTTGTTGATCGTGACTGCCTGCACTACTGGCTGAAGCATGACCTCCGGAACATGCAGAGCGACCCTCTGCCTGCGCTCGCAATCAAGATCGCACGCTCACTCTTTCGGTCTAAAGGTGGAAGGAAGTGGCTTGGCGTAACGTTCGAAGACTGGATCAGCTGCCGTGCATAAGCATCTCTTTTCCGGGCTTCCGATCGATTCGCGCGCAGCCGCCGTGGAATTAGCGCGTCGTGGCTTCGCTGTCTTTCCGTGCAATCCCGCAAATAAGCGCCCGCTGACCTCAAATGGCTTTTACGATGCCACGAGCATTCCTGGCGATGTCGCCAAGATGTTCAATAATGTTGGCTCCGGAGCGATGATCGGACTGCCCACGGGTGGGATCAACGGCGTGATCGTCGTCGATGTCGAGTCCCTAGAAGGGCACGGAGTTGATGGCGACGCGGACTTGGAAGCTCTCGCAGCCGAAGGCTTCCGCCTGCCCAACAGCATCTGCACCGTCCGAACTTGGAGCGGCGGACGACACGTCTATTATCGCTGCCCGCCGAGCGGGCGTGGAAGTTTCAAATTCAAGCGCCGGGGGATCGAGGTGAAGGGTGATGGCGGGTACGTCATCTGCCCGCCCTCGATCTACTACACCGGTCAGTTTTGGGAAGTGATCCAATGAGCCGTGAAGAATACCTGAAGGACGTTCCGTTTGCGCCGGATTGGATCGTGAATCCGCCGCCTGACATCAAGAAGGCAAGTGCCAAGCCTGGAAACCTTGAAGTCGCGTTGATTCATTCGCTGAATGAGTCGTCGTCCCGTGCTCGTGCGACGCTCGACAAATTGTCCGACGAGCTAGCCCGTGAGAGTCGCGGCGGTCGGAATGACATGCTCAACAGGGCCGCCTACACGATGGGCGGACACATCGCTACGGGTGCCATCACGCGGGATGAAGTGGAGGCATCGCTGACGATGGCCTGCCACCGCAACAGCTTGGCGGCGGATGACGGAATCGCCGCCGTTGAGAAAACGATTGCCAGTGGCATCGGTAAGGGCAACGAGCATCCTATTTCTTTAGAAGATGCCGCAATCGTTGAGGACGATACCAACGACGTCGAGCCGACTTCACCGGGGCCCAAGTCTGACCTGTCTCTCGCCGACCTGACGCGCCCGCCCGGTCTTGTCGGCGAGATCATTGACTGGATCGATGCGTCTTCATCTATGCCTAGTCGCGAGGTGGCTTTGCCGGCGGCCCTGGGTTGGGTGGCGGCGCTTGCTGGCCGGGGTTTTGAGACGCCCCGCCGCGCTCGCACGAATCTCTATATGATCACGATCGCACCGTCCGGATTCGGGAAGGATCATCCGGGTGCTTGCATCAACAGTCTTGCGAGCGCATGCGGCCTTGATCGTTTTATCGGTCCCGCTCGTTTCATGAGCGCATCGGGATTGCGCGAAACGCTTATGGAGCAGCCGTCCGTATTCTGTATCAATGATGAGTTCGCTGGCTTTCTGAGGGAAATCGATGGTCCGAAGGTCGGGATTCACAGCGCATTGATCCGCACGGATTTAATGCAACTTTTTTCGCGCGCGAAGGATTTCTATGCAGGCGCCGCCTATGCGGGAAGCCGCGCTGTCAGGCTTTATAATCCGAATCTTGTCATGCTGGGCATGTCTACTCCGGGTGACTTCTGGTCGGCAGTTTCATCCGCCCGGACTTTTGACGGGTTCCTCGCGCGATTCCTGATCTTTAATGTCACGGCAAAGAAGCCCGGATTGACAACGCCCACGGCAGACGAAGCTGTCCCTCCGGCCAATTTGATTCAGGCATCACAAGAAATCTACCGCAACCTGTATGGTGACGGGAACCTTGTTGCTGCCCTGTCATCCGGTGCAAACAAGGTCAAGGCAAAGCGAGTTACCGTGACTGAAGATGCAACGACTGCGGTAAATGCGTTCTACGCTCGGACGCAAGCCGCGAAAGTGGCCGGGGAAGATCAACGCGAATCTTTCCTTGATCGGGCGGCAGAACACGCATGGAAGCTCGCTCTGACCGTTGCGGTCGGCGTCAATCCGAAGAGTCCTACGATTGATCTGCCTATCATGCAGTGGGGCATTGATCTGGCATGGCTTGCGACGTGCTCGATGATCGACGAGGCGGACGCGCGCATCGCAGACAACGAACGCCAGCGCACCTTCAAGCGGATCGTTGACATTATTAAGAAGGCCGGTCTTGACGGCATCACTATGAGCCGAATCGCAAAACGCCTCGCTGGTAGCGTTCCCTTGGCCCTGCGGGATGAAATCATTAAGGACGCGCAACAGGGCGGCGACATTCGGCTGCGCAGAAATCTCCCCACTGCGGCGGGGGGACGGCCGAGCGAGCGTTACATCCACCGGGAGTTCTTGATCTAAGCGCACCAGGGTTCTTGGCCCGATGCCCCGGACAGAAAGGGGTTTCTGTCCGGCACAAAACAGTAGGTTCTTGGTTTCTGTCCTAGTTTTTGACCGGATTTTGTCCATAGGCTCGGACCAAAACCTCCCCGTTAAATACATAATAGTATCAATGATATACATGTATGTAGCAGTAGTTTAGGAGGTTTCTGTCCTCTACGCCCACTTCCACCTGTATTTAGGTGGCTCTGCCCTCCGCTGTTTTAGGGGCGGACAAAAAGCCCAAAAACCCCCGGCAGGCTTTTCAGACGTTACGGCCATCGGCGGGAAGTTCGCTGGCGCGGCGCTGTTCGGCTGGCATGGCGTTCATCAAGCTGATCGGGGTGTGACACCGATATGCTGACAACCGCTGAAGCGCGTAAGTTGCCTAGCCGGATCGACCTTGCAGCCCACCGCTGAAGATGTAGAGCGGTTCGATAGTCTCGCTCATTTCGAGGTCATCAGAGTCCGGACGTTGCCGTACATCTTTTTGCCAGCGCCGACTAATTTCTGGCCCTTCGAGCGGAAGTCGCCTGGTACGGGATCGATGCTTAAGACGTTCAGTCCTTCGCGGCCTTGGTGCCCTCGGTCGGACATGAGGGCGCAGATGCGCGAGACGGTCCCGTCTGCCACTCCGCAAACCAAGGACAGCTCTTTCTGAGTTATGCCCGGCTTCGCGCCAGCTTGAAGTAGAACCAGCATCTGGTTTGCAGTGATGTCAGGACTGATCTTCCGGAACTCGTTTATGATAAGCGTGAGTGTTCCAACCCAGCTCGCATCTTCGTTGGTCAAGTTGAAGTCTCTTTTTTGATGGCGACTTAGATCATTCGATCGTCGAAGTTCAATGATCTGCGACCGAGTTAGTCTAGACCCACCTGCGCCTTGGACTCTAAGCTTGAGTTGCGGAAAGTCGCGGTGACGGTAGAAGGGAAAGCGGTCCCTTCCCAGGAATACGTGGAAACCACCCCATACCCCCCGATACGCGTACCAGAGGTTTGGCTCCCCTTGCATCCGAACAGCCGCTCAACTTCCCGAAGTTGCATTCCGAACCGGGCTTGGTTGAATCTTTCAAGGGTCACCTGGCACTTCCGCGAGAGTCTAACATCCTCTTCCTGGTCGGCTTGTTTTCGTTGCTCCGCCTGCTGCGCTGCTTCGATCGATTGCCGCTTCGCCAGTTCGGTCGCTCCTTTGGCGTTCTCGGCGGCGATCTGACTCCGCACTTCCGCCAACCGTGCCTCAGCAGCTTGTCGCGCGGCGCGCGCCTCTTCGGCTTGTTTCGTAACCTGAGCTATTTTTGGAGCCTCTTCATTTGCTCTTCGAGCGGATTCTTCAGCCGCCTCTTGGTCAATCTTTGACTGTTCCAAGAGTTTGTCCCGTTGGGATTGGGCCTTCCGACCTTCTTCTTCCACCTTTCGCAGCGCGTCAGCTCTCAATTGCGCTAACCTGGCCTCCTCCTCAAGGCGGCTCTGCCCTTGCTGGACCAGACCAGTACTAACAAAATTTGAGAGCGCGCTCTGCAAAGCAACGGCCTGTGTGGCAGCGTTCGCCGCATACATTCTTGCCATAAGCTGCTGCCGGGAATCTCCACTTTGCCCTTGGGCAATAAACAAAGCGTCGCATTCCTTATAGACGCGCAGTGCTTCGGCAGCATCCGCTTCGTTCCAGTCAGTGGCTGACCGACCGAGTAGGTTTCGTGAGGCTCCCCGATTTAGGATGAAGCCTTGGAACAAGTCCCGGTGTGACTTGCATCCGCCGTGCGCAAATACGTAGGTGGACACCCAACCCTGATTGGCGGGCTGGGCGCGCAGCTCCGACGAACCCGCGAATAGAACGCCAACGAACATGACTCCGAAACGAACAAACTTAACACCCTTCGCTCGCACGATGACCTTCACTCCTCGGTGTGACCTGAGCGAGCCGTGTAGTATGATTCTACTCATCAAAGAAATTCGTCGAAGGTTGATGCTGCACCTTAGCTCTAAAGGTGTTCCAGGCAGGAACTCTCACTACCACTTCGTCTGGACGCCAGAGGATCTTGCGATCCATGCGAACGATGTTGCCGCCGCCGTTCGGCAGGGATTCAGACTTCCTGTCCGTGCGGGCCTAAGCACCATCTGTTTCGCTCGCCATACTGTCGTCGTGTAGGCCATCAGCGGCCCAAGTCGGACGCTGCCTGGGCAGCCGCTTTTGGCCCTCTCGGACCTCCCGAGATGTCCGCTTACGTGACGCTGCTGAGGGACATGCGGACATCAAACCTGCTCGCCCTGCACTTCATGGTTTATAAGTAGGCGAGCTTAATAGTGACGTCCACTCCAGCCTGGAATGGCGGCTGGACATAGCAACGTGAAATCCCAAGTCGCGACTGCGCTATTGCATGCGCGCGCACCGCATTCAACCTTTCCGTTTGCTAGATTAGTCCAGCTAGGGGCGCGCCCTCCGTAATCTTCACCCATGACTAAGAACCGGTAGGTTCCACCACTCGCGGGTCTGACCGTCCGGTGCAGACAGTTCGCCTCGGCGCGTAATGTCTTGTTCAATTCGCTAGAGTTATTCCGGACGCAATCAGACAATTGCGAGGAAGACATATCTCCGTCTTCGTCGAGACAATAGCGCTCGATGTCTTGCCGACTAACTCGCGCCTCTACGATAGCATTCTCCGTGCCGACGCCTTGTATCGACGTGATGGAGGCCGAAACACACCGGCTGCATTCCGCAAGAGTCTCGGCCTTCGGCGCGCTCACTTCCGGCGAGTTCAGCAACGGATCGTAATTGAATGCCAATCTGGTATGTTTCGAATCCTTGGATTCACCCAGAATCTCGCACCCACGGCCGCGACGAGGCGCTGCGCCCGCGAGTAACAAAACGCCGTCGGTCCTACGGCCTGCAACGCGATACCCTAGTGGTGCACACCCCGCCTTGAAAACAAAAGCTTCACCCTGAATTTGCCCGGCGTGCTCCTGCCCGCTAAACAGCACAGTCCCGGGCTCGATCTGCAGCACCTTGCGCGGTTCCTTATACCGAATTTCTACGGCCCCTCGATTCGAGTGAGTCATCGTCACCAAGGAGCCATTGTGCTCAAGGTTCTCTACGGGACTAAGCGATGCATCCAGCTTCGAAACGGTGCTCAATGCTACCTCGTCGTCGGATACGAGCCCAGGCTTGTCTACACCGCAGCGGAAGGCCGGTGCGAGGCGGTCAGCGATACTTTCTGCGTCAAACAGTGCATTCGGCCGAAGGGCTGCAAGCGCGGTAACCAAGCAGCCACGACTTTCCGAAACCTTGACGACCAAGAACTCTAGTGCAGACTGATCACCCGTCCTGGTGTCGACCCGGCGCCATCGTGCAATGATTGCCGCGAACGGTTTCCCGTTTGAAGTTCGCCACTCGATACGGCTTCCGATGCCGTCGCCCGCAGGTGCCCAGTTCAGATCATCGCTGAGCGCGCTCTCGCGCCCCCAAAGACCAAATGCCAGTCCACCTTGCGTAACATGGTCGAAATAGGTGAAACCGTATCCGCCGGGGCCTGGGCACCGCCGATACGACGACTCCTGATCAGCGGGTAGTGATTTACAAGCATCCCCTCCTGCAGGAAGAACGACGCTTTCAGCGGCATGGGTGGGAATAGAAACTGATAAAGCGACGAGCAGAGCTAACATGCTTTCGAAAAGACGCATCGCGTGGAATCCCGAAACCAGCTTTTTCAACGTTTAAGACTTACGATTGAGGCGCTAAGGCGCTCTTAACGCACCTATGGTTGCGTCTTGTACCCGCGAGGATTTAAGCTGGCGCGTGCACCTCCACTAAACTTTGATGGATTTCATCTAAGAACGCCCGCACTAACTGAACTCCGATCAGCTCGTGACTCCATCGTTTGTCGAGGACTCGTTAACGCTCTTGCTTGTGTCTTGAACCTATCGGCCGTTGCGCACAGCGTCTCGTTCAATTTTAAGTACCGCTCCAACAATCTGTAAGAACCCTCTGCTTAGCTTTCCCTGATGCAATTGCTCGACGATAGACACCCATCCGCGCCAACAGGTTTAGCCGCAGTCACGGACTCGCTCGACGAGCGAATTGATCGGATCTTCGATGGAAACACGGCTGGCAAGCCAAAACCAATCTCTAGCGAAAGCGGGGCGCTCCGAAGTCAGGCTGTTATCACGCTGTCGTTGGGGTGGTGGCGGACGAGCCAATCTAGCCTTGGAGCTTTCCACCCGAGCGATTCATACTGCTGCCGCGACTTGGCCGATGTGGATCAGAGTTCTCGCGAGTATCTAGATGCGATCATAGCCAACCAAACGGAAGCAGCTGCGCTTCAGGAGACGTGGAAAGATCAAGCGCTGTTGCTTGTTGCAAAGCATGGCACCAAGTTCGACGTCAGACACTTACCCGTGAGGTGGCATTGTCACGAACAATGCGCGGGCTGCCATGGCAACGGAAACGTAATTTGCATGTCTTGCTACGGAGGCGAGACAAAATGCACATTTTGCGGTGGTCGAGGGGGCGAGCATCGTAACGAGCCTACGATGACGGCCCCCGGCGTTTATCGCGAAGTTTGGCTCACGTGTGGTTCGTGCTACGGGCGGGGAAAGACCACCTGTTCCAATTGCGGTGGCTCTTGCCGTGTCAACTGCTATGGCTGTTTTGGTAACGGCTATTCGACCCACACTTTCGAGGCCAAAGTTACTGCCGAGGTCGACGTCGCGCACGGTTTCTACGGCGATGACACCGATGTTGCGGGAGATATGGCGAAGCTCCCGCTTGATATACTTTTTGAGCAGTCCAATCTTTTTCCCAGCGAAGGCGAGCAATTTGCCGGCGGAGTTCGGTTCCGCGTTTCAGCGGAGACGCCTTATCACCTCCGTGCCTATGGTATCGACGATTGTGAATTTCAGTTCTGCGCGGTCGGTCATGACAATCTTATACCGGCTATGCCTCCGATCCTCGACCACGTTCTTAGCGATTTTGCCACTCGTATTCTGTCAGAAACGCGCCCCGCCCAGATCCAGGCCCTGACATCCGAGACTGCGATCACACGGGACATCTTACAAGCGATTGGCGGATTCGACGGATGTAAGTTGACCGACATCAGGCCTCGCTACGAAAATTCGATGTCGTCGGACCTATTCGACAAGCTCAGCGCAGCCGTACAACGCGGATACGATGGAGTCGCCGGTGCGCTTGGCCGGAAGATTTGGCTGAGAAACGCACTCATAATTAATGTGCTGTTAGTGTTGCTCTACAAAATTGGAGTGTTAGCAGCGCTTGTGAAGTTAGCAGGCTAACAGCCGACCCATACGGCACAATCGGTCGCTCTAATTTCGTCGGCCGTCGCGCTACTCGTCATCACATGGATTTGGGCTCGATCCTCGGCTCTTCAGGAGGCCAAGAGACTAATTTCGCCCGACGTCACTGCATACCCAAGTTTGGGATGGGCGCCGGGTGGCGCAATTTTAGCGACCTGTGCGACTATCGCGTACATATCGTGGGTGTTTCAGATGGCTCCGATTCCCGGTAGCGGGCGACCGTTGATTTCAGGTGCAAGTGACGCCCAAGTCACCAATACTGGGAAGGCCGTCGTAGCCGGCAAGCGTTAGAGCGCTCCGGGTCCCTCCAAGACCGCCCCCATGCGAGTGACGCGCGACCGCCCAATCTGGCTAGATACAAAATTTCAAAAGTGACTTTCTGTTCTCGAATGGGCTTCGGCCTTCCAAACCAAGGGCATGCGCAGCGGCTACTGGATTGGGCTGTAGCGGAATAGCCCATTATCCTACCCTAAAGGCAGTTCAATCGCCTTCAGGATAACCGAATGCCCGCTACTGCTCCGCTGTATCCGCCCGATTTCTGTGCTGTGCCAATTTCATCGCCCGACCGGAAAAGACGCAAAAACCCGCGCACCGTCTCGATGCCCGAGCGTGTCGGGCCGTTCGCGAGACTCGTCTTCGCCGAGATGGCGCGCCAGCGAGTGACTTACGACTCGCTGGAAGAGCGCAGCGGCGTGCGCAGGGCTACGCTGAAGGCGTGGAGAAAGAAGAACCGCCCCGGCCTGGAGAGCATTGAAGCGGCCCTGGCAACGCTCGGATTCGGCCTTGTCCCCGTCGCCGCACTCGAAGCGCTCCCGCCCGCACTAGCGGGCGAACTCACCGCGCTCGCCCTCAAGATGCGAATGAATATCCCGCAGACCTGGGCTGCTCTGATCGACATCTGCGTCGAGCAGAAGCTTCTCCGCATGCGAGCGGACGAGCGCGCCGCCATTCTGGCCGAGCATGAATCGCGACTCGCTGGCATCCCCGCCAACGACAACCAGAAGCGCCGCCATAAAACGGCTTAAGGGATACCAAAACGGTCCCGACGAACGCCTCTGATTTTCCCATATTGATCCCGTTGCTTGGTTCTCCTCCTCACCAAGTAATGGGTGAAACCGAGGCCGGCGCGTCGCCAGATGCGCCGGCCAGCTTTTCAGATGGGATGTCATGTCCAAAGTTTTCCTTAGCCGCACTCAGGCCGCAAAGCAGATCGGCCGATGCGCGAAGACCCTCCGCAACCTGGCCAAACGCGGCGATGGCCCCCCGTTTCTGTTGATCGGTGACCGACCTGCTTATCCGGCCGATCAGCTTCAAGTGTGGCTCGCAAGCGGTGGAGATGCCGCATGACCCGCCGCGAGGAACTTATGCGCGCCGTCCAAGACGCGACGGCGACCTACGCCGCCGCAAAGGAGCGTCATACTTACGCGCGCAAGATGGCCGCGCTCGGCATGGGCGCCGATGTCTTCGGCACCTGCAATCTTGAGGCGCGCGCCTACTCGGAATGGCTCCGCGCGACCGACGCTCTTCACAATTATCGAGGCTAATCCAATGAATATGATCGCCAAGCTCTTCGCCCCTAAGACTGCTATCACTTCCGTAACGATCCGCGCCGAGATCGAACGGGCTGAATCTGAAATCACTGCACATAGTGCCAAACTTGAGGGCGTGCTTGCCGGCATTGCCGTTATGAATGATAGCCAGCACGCGCAAGCTGAGGCCGACGCCGCAGCGATCAAGCGTGCAATCATGCGACTTGAAGCGCGCGTCAATCATCTGGCCGCCGAGCTTCCGAACGTGATCGCGGCTGAGGAAGCCGACGCAAAGGCCGCCGCCGACGACGCATTGCGCCAGCGTGCAGAAGCCGCGCGGAGGGCGAACACTAAGGAAGCCGCCAAGCTGCTCGCGGACTACGCCGTCCACTCTGCTCGAGTTGCGGAGGTGATCGCGAAGCTTGAAGCGCTCGACATCGAAACGACGGCCGTGAACACCGCACTGCGATCCAATCCCGTCGCCGAGAATGTCGCGGGATACAACGAAATCCACCGAAGGAGCCCCGACCGCCCGGCCGGCGAGCGACGCGGGGTGCGGAAGTGCTGGGTCTATCGTTACCCCGGCTCCCCGCGCGATACGGACAAAGCCAAGTTTCAGTACGAGGCCCCGCACGAAGTCGTTCGGCAGGCGGACATCGGCCATGACGGCAAGGCAATCCCGGTTTCGGCAGTCCAGCACGACTATTATGGTCGCGTGCTAACCATCATCCCCACTCTTGAAGATCGCGAGGTCGTTACTGAGCGCGTGTCCTTTCGCCTCGGCCAGAGCGAAGCACCGCTGTCATCGGCGCGGCTCCCGCCTGCGTTCTCAGGTGAAGACCATATTTGGCCGCGAGAATAACATGCGTACATCGCTTGAGGTCGATTTACACCATCCCGTCCAATCGACGGGATGGCAAGGGCATCGAGCACAGGGCTTAGAAACCTGAAACAGCGTACCCCAGTATTCAACAAACCATTTGCCTCGGTTGCAACTCGCGGCCGCGAAGTCGAGCACCTGCCTGGGCTGGAGATACCTTGCGACTTTCCCACTCAGCCGAGCCTCAGTCGGATTATGGTCCTTTTCGAAGGCACGCAGATAGCAGATACAAGACGAGTAGAGGAGATATTGTAGATGAACATAGCGGGCTGCTATTTCTACTGCCAGGGCACCCAAGTTGGGACCTAGGGCGCGCAATTGGCTTTAGTCCGGATAGGAGGCAGTTTGGATCTAGACCAACGCATATTCTACATCGTCATCGTGCCAGATGGTCTGCCCGAGCAGGCTTCAATCATGCAGGGCTTTGCACCGAGCCTTATGCGCAACGCCCGCCTTGTCCGGGCCGCAAGTTACTTGCCGTCGACTGTCTATGATCTGACCAAAGATGGGCAGGACACGCTGATTGCGCGGCGAGTGGCGGGACAGGCCCCCGTAAACTGGTTCGGCCAGACGCCGCGCGCCATTAGGTCGATGCCGATGCCACCCATTGCGCCCTTCACCATTATTTTCCTCGGACCAGGGCAAGACCCCCGCGAATATGACGAATGGATTGCGACCTGCCCTGTGGGGCCCACCATCGTCGCGCAGAAGGGAGGTCACCTCACCTACGAGGAACTGAACCCCGAGGCGCTTCGGAAGAGGTTCCTTGCGGCGATCGACAAGCTTCCTGCAGAGGTCGAGGCCGACTCAATCGCCGAGGCGAAGCAGTTCCTGGAAAACTGGGTCGAGGTGCCTGATCGCGACATCGGCTATCGCGTCGGCGGGCATAACTCCATCACTCCTAATCTTATGGTTATGGCAAGCGTGGGGTACCGCAACGTCGTCGATCACGAGTTTAATGACATTGAGCGAGGCAATGCGCCCTATATCGAACAGATCGTGAAGACGTCACGCAGCGTGCTCGACCTTCGCACTGACGATGGTCAGCGGGACATGCATCGCATCTTCCGCCCGACGCTTGATCTCAATCTCTACGCGCCTGCTATTTATCCGCAGTTCTTCGATTTACCGGTACCGCCTGATGCCGCCGCCGACGAAAGGAGGCGCTTCTCCCTGGTGCGAGAGGCGATGCAAAGGCAAACCGGATACAATTACTTCAACGCAAGTGAGAGCGCGAAACGTGCACTTAATAACCTCAATCTAAAGACGGGGGAGGCGATGGACGGGCGTCCGCCACACCCTCACTTCCTGATTGGCATGAGGCGCGATGAACTCGCTATCGGCACCGACGCCGTGGCGGCTCTGGCGACATCCGAGTTTGCTCCGGTAATACGCCTCCCGAACGACGTCAACCGCACGGGAGGCCTCGTGCGGACATTCGCGCAGCAGTACCGCGCCGCAGGCACAACACCTAGGAAGCGTCTCCTCGCGTTCCGGCAGGTGCAAGAGCGGATGAAAACTGCCGTCCCCACCGAGTTTATCGAGTTCATCCAGGGCGCGAAGGTTGGTGTGCGCGTTATCGCGGATGCGCATGTCGAGTGGCTTAACATTGACGGGCTGCCCCTTTGCATCCGCAAAGACACCGCAAGGCTGCCTGTTACGCCGGGAAATCTCTTTATCGATAAGGTTGGCATGAAAACGCCAATTCTCTTGACGCCCAAAGGACTGCAGCATGTCCTTGTCATCAGCGCTCTTAAGAGGGATGACCCGATCGCCGGAATGTTCGACATCGCTTTCGATGCCTTCAGCGAACACTGGAAGGAGAACCTCAAAGTCGACTACGTCGACGTTTCGAACGCCGACGAATTGGTGGCAGCGATCAACGCGTTCGAGGGCCAGGTGCTGGTGTTCGATGGACACGGCGCCCATAGGGAAAAGGAGGCGGCAGCGCTCTACCTGCAGGATGAGCCGATAAACGTCTGGACTCTGCGCGATCGGATTACGCGGATGCCGCCGATCGTACTGCTCAGCGCATGCGATACACATGCCGCCGATCGCAATCATGCGACCGTTGCCAATGGCTTCCTGGCACTGGGCGCCCGCGCGGTGCTGGCCTCAGTATTTCCTCTCTTCGCGCCGACCGCAGCTAGTTTCATTGCTCGGCTCCTCAACCGACTCTCAGTCTTTGTTGAGGTCGCCATTAACATAAGGCAGCGTGCACTGACCTGGCTCGAAATTGTGTCTGGTATGATCCGGATGCAACTCCTTAGCGATTTCAACCGCGCTCTTGAACGCGCAAAACTGATCAGCAGCGAAGTCTATCTGGACATCGGCTCGCGCGGTAACGCGGCAATCAATGGCGAGCACGAAGACCCCTTTGCCGCGATCCTCCAGATGTACGAAGAGAGTGGAGTTCCGAGGGTCGACCTCGATCGCGTGTTCGAACTGACCATCGCAAGTTCCAGCGTCATAAGCTATTTACACTTGGGACGGCCGGAGACAATCCTCGTTGACCTGCCGGAGCGGATCGAAGAGCAGTTCAAGCAAATGGCAGAGCAGGATGTGAGGTAAGGCGCCTCAATACAGGGCCAATTCCGTTAAGGGTCAACGGCGGACGACCGAAACTGAGTCGGCAACCGTCTGATCTCGCCTTGAAAGCGGACCTTGGCTCCGCGCTCAGCCGGGGCGGCTTCGGCTCATGAACACCCAAGTCGAAGTGACTATAATTCGTCTCTCTCGGGCGGATAGCACACCACCCCCCTCGGGCGTCCCCTTGAACCCGATTGAGGGCGCTCGCGCTGTGGCCAGCCCAGTGAGCTACGGCAAACAGTATCTGGTTGACGAGCAATGATCCGAGCTTTTCGTGCCGGCATGTCCGGCTGTGTCGAGACCAACAACACGCTGCGTCGGTTGACGGCGGACGGCGCGTCTGCGGTCGCTAGTTCGTCCGAGACAGCGGCGAAGCGAGGACCGCTGACCTTCAGCCCAACCTTCAACATCACGGGTGGCGACCCGCGCGAGGTCGCTGGGCAAGTGCGGAGCGAGATGCGGCCGGCCGAACTCGAGTCCGAGCAGCGCGGCTATCCCAGCGCCTGAGGTTGGCGGCGATCCAGCCCAATTCGGTGCGTCATCGACGCCGCCGTCATTCTAAGCCAGCAGTAACGCCATGTCAGCGTTCGCGTCGCACCAATCTGGCCGATACGCGGAAGAGGAATGCTCATTCCGTCACCTCAACACCACGAACCAACATGAGAAGCCTTTGAAACTCGGCATTGTCGCTGGCGCCTTTCCAGAAATTGATGAAGCGGCAGACGATTTGAATGTTTTCGACTTCGTAGTGTCGACTACTGTCGATCCGGTCTGCCGAGGGCAACAGGTTCGGGTCCGCATCCGGTCCATGAGCATGCAATGTTAGTCCGGTCAGGTTGCATCTACCCTGTTGGAGTTCCAGTCGCAATCTAATGAGCTTGTCCAATTCTGAAGAGTCCATAAGCAATTGCTTATCCTTCACAACCCGTTCGACAATCTGTCCATTCGAGTTGCGCACCGTATTTAGTATGGAGGTACGCATTTCAATGATGGATCGCTCCCAGCCGCCGACGATCCTTCCGTCACCACTTCGACCTGCCGTCTTCCCGATCGAGCCTTCTGATTCCTGCTTCAGAAGGGTCGAGAAGACCCAGCAAAAGGTGTGTGCATCGATAAGGCGGACATTCTTCAGGCCGGCGGTTTGCTCAATGAGCGGGCGCAATGCAGCCAGGGTATCGTTGTATGTTGAATAGTTATCCCAGCCGCACTGGAGGATAGTCGAAAAATAGATGCCGAGGGCCTGGAACGCGCGGTCGAATCTGGTCGGATGGATCGGCATAAAGCGACCCATATCTTTGAGAAAGAAGAAATAGGCCAACAAAGGGTATTTGCGACCAGTCAGATCTCTCAACCGGTCAAACGTTGCGCCCTCGTCAGCGCCACCTCGATAGAGACCAAAGAACAGACCTTCGAGTTCGCGGCGGAGCTTCGGCTTCGATCGCGCTTCCAACAACTCGCGATGGTCGCGATTGGCATGCCCATAGATGTTTTGCCAGAACACGAGATTATTCGTTAGATTGCGGGTGCTGTCCTGAATCTCGATAGCCTCGATCACGCGTTCCAAGATCAAGCCCGAACCGATATTGCCTTCAGTCCATTCGCCTGCTCGAAGCAAACTGATTGCATGATCGCGGAGACGCGGCTTGTAGTTTTCCCAAGCGGCAACGAGGCCCTCGTGAAATCCGTTGAACGGGTGACCGGACCTTGCCGTAACAAGGCTCTGAAAGCGCGCGAAAGCTTCACGGAAGGCGGACGGATCAATAGACGCGGCCATAATCGGCCGAGGAACGCTCTCAGGACCGGCGTACCAGTCGAGAAAACTGTCCAAAGCGCCGGAACTATCAACTTCGACACGTAATGTGGTTGGCGATCGAAGCGGTAGAAGCGGCCCGTTGATGTTGGAGTTTCCGTTCGAGGGAGTATCCATGAGTCGGATGCCGTCGAGAGCCGGTGGCGCCGGTGGCTGAAACCAGATGCGTGTCTCAGCGGCCTCGCGGTGGATCGCCAAGACCTTGCCGGTTGGAGTCGTGAAGCCGATCACATAGTCGGTGGGCGGCTTGACGGGCTCGCCGAGCCGCGCCCTCAGAGCTGCTTCGGCATCTGCAATTGCGAGAGTCATTGTCCCTCTATCCCCATGAGGCGCAAGGCGTCTCTGGTAAAATCCGCCAAATTCTTAGATTGATCGGCGAGCTGTTTGATCTTGAGGCCCTCCAAGTCCCACTGATCCACTTGCGCCTTCTGTCGTCGATATCGGTGAAAACGTCCGCCGATGAACGCCAGCATTCCCGCCCACCGCAATTGCGTGGCTTCGGGATATGCCGCCGCGATGTCCTCGCTGCGGTCCCGCCCCACCGCCACCAAGCGGATGCGAAGCGTGTTGCTGCGGTGAAAACCCATCCGGTAGATATCAGCCGCCGCAGCTTCGATCTGGTTGGGCGGCAGGCAGCCGATCGCTGCCAATACGCGATGGACGTTCTGTCGATCAGGCTGTGTCCACGGCCCATTCAAGGTGCAAGGCTGATTTGTCTTCACTTCTGCAATGACGATGTCGATCAGATTGTCGGAGAGCGCGAGCTGCTGTACGTCGTCCGCCATGATGTCGCTCGGATCATCGAACAGCCGTTCGGCACGAAATGGAAATCGAACCGCCAACAGGTCGGCATCCGTCCGCTGGGACCCGCGCCTCTCTGGATGAACGACAAAGTTCTCGATCTGCAAGAAACCATTCAAGCGGAAATACCAGTAGGCCACTTTTTCGGGGTCGAGGCGTTCGACTGCCTTAATATCTGATCCGCCGCTCATTCCGCCGCCTCCAGTTCGCGCGCGTCGGCTGGCGTCAGCGCCTCGGCCAGGAGTGCATCGAGCAGGCGACGGCGGACGTCAGCAACGGCGACAAGGCCCGCCTCCAGGTGGTCGCACAGCGCCATCAGCGCTTGGACCTTAGTGACAATTCGGTGCTGTTCGGCGAGAGGTGGAAGCGGGATCAACATTTCACGCAACATCCCCAAACCAAGAAAGGGCTGCGCACCGCCCTTGGTCAACTCATCAAAAGCAATGTCGCGGTAGTGTAATAGGAATAACAGGATGAACTTGCCGTTCATAACCTGAGGGATATTTGCGATCGCGACATTCTTGAAGCTAAACTCATAATCGACGTCCACGATGGCTGGCGTTCCACAACCAGCGCCGATGTTCACGATCAAAATATCACCCCTTTTAACTCGGGTCTTTGCAAAAAGATCGCGATGATTTTTTTCATCGACATACAAACAATTCTCAAAATTTATCTTGCTCGGTCGGATATCTTTCGCTGTGATATAGGGATACCCCTCACTTACAGGCGAAGGGGTATTATGAAAGCCGTCAGTGACATTTAAGAACACGTCATCCGCTCTCGACCACACCCAACCAGCACTTAAGTCAAAAGGAACGTTCTTGCGATCAATCGGCGGAAGTGGCTTTTGCCGTTTGAGCTTCTTCTCACTTAGCAGTCGCGTCTTCTCATTCGCGATCCGATTCAAGAGTTCCGTTGCTGGCTCGTCTCTCGGGTCCTGCGGCACTAACTTACCACGCACGGCGAGGTTGAGGATGGCTTGCCGGAACTGCTTGATCTGATCTGGGCGCTTAGTGAGGGCGGGCAGCGCATCTAGCACGAAGCGAGCGTCGGTCAGGAAGCTTTCGAGATTGGGCCGGTTGAGGCGTGCGAGGCTTGCCGACGCCAACCGGTCGCGGACCGCCTCGCGGCTTGTCCGAGCCTCTGACAGCCGGTCGCACAACTCCATCAACTCATCGACCTGGGCGACGACGCGATGCTGTTCGGCGAGCGGTGGAAGAGGAAACGGGAGGACTGCGAAATCTGCGTCGTTGATAGCCGGATAGGCTTGCCCGCGTTGATTTTCCTCAACGCACTCCACCATGAACGGACTGCGGAGCACGATCCACAGATAACGCGGTAGCACCAGACCGTGCCCGTTGAGGACCGCGAAAGCAGTGCTCACGATGGGCTGCGGATTAAAGTCCATTTCAATGACCGCGACGTTTAACAAGTATGGGCGGACGCACGAATAAATAACGTCGCCCTTCTTCGTGACCTTGCGTGCACGGCTTGGGGCATCGCTCGCCTCCAACACTTTTGGGTCGGCAACGACACCAGCCTCCTTGTCGATCGCGGTCACATCGATGTAAGTGAATGTCGTTTGCGGGATTTGCTGCCCGCGATCGCTGGTAACTTCGCGGATGCGTGTCCAACGCCAATTCGGCGGCACGCCGAACGGTGGTAGATTCACCTCGGGGAGCGCCTTACGCCTCCTTGTATCACGAGCTTTTTCGTTCGCAATTCGCTTCAGTAATTCCGATGCGGGTTCATCGTTTAGATCCTGCGGCACGAGCTTGCCGCGTACGGCCAGATCGAGAATGAACCGGCGCAGGCGTGCAATCGCGTCTGGAGCGTCGGCGATCTCGTGATAGTGCGCCATTAGACGTTCTGCGTTCATCGCGAAAGCGCCTCGGCGAGAATTGCTTTCAATTGGTCCCGCAGATGAGCCGTCCGAGCTTCGGCGGCTGCAAGGTCGGCCAGCAGTGTTTCCGGATCGCCGTGATCGCCCACCACAGCGTGCGGGTTCTTGATGTCGAGGTTAAAGCTGCGCGCCCTGACTTCTTCAGCGGTGACGCGCCAAGCCACCGGCGTCTCCTTTCGACCTTTCCGCTCGTTGCCACCCCACCACTCGGCGCAATCTTGGAAATTCTCCAATCGGATCGGCTTCGTCATAGAATAGGCTTTCTGGCCTTCTGGCAGACGGTGCTCGTAGAACCAGATGTCCTTAGTCGGGGTACCCTTCTCGAAGAACAGCAAGTTGGTGCCGATCGATGCATAGGGCTTGAACACCGAATTGGGTAGCCGGACGATAGTATGGAGGTTGCACTCCTCCATCAAATGTTCCTTAAGACGCGTTTTGATACCCTCGCCGAACAGAGTGCCATCGGGCAGCACCACGGCGGCTCGCCCGCCTGGCTTCAATAGACGCACGATGAGCGCTAGGAACAAGTCCGCCGTTTCTTTGGTACGAAAGATCGGAAAATTGTTCTCGATACCATCTTCCTCGCGTCCTCCGAAGGGCGGGTTAGTCACCACGATATCGACGCGCTCGTCTTTGGTCCAAGAAATCAGCGGCCGTGCCAGCGTATTGTCGTGGCGCACGAAGCTCGGGTCCTCGATGCCATGCAACAGCATGTTCGTGACGCAGAGCATGTGCGGGAGCTGCTTCTTCTCCACCGCGCGCAGGGCGCTTTCCATTCTTTCGCGCTGTTTCGGCGTGCGGACATAGTTCGCATTCTCCATGTGGCGAATAGCGCACGACAGGAAGCCGCCCGTGCCGCAAGCGGGATCGAGAAGGATTTCACCCGGATGCGGATCAATGCGATCGACCATGAAGGCCGTGACCGCGCGGGGCGTGTAGTACTCGCCGGCATTACCAGCAGACTGAAGGTCATTGAGTAGCTGTTCGTAAAACTCGCCGAAGTGACGCCGCTCATCAAGGTTGTTGAAATCGACCTGACTAATCTTATTGACCACCTGCCGGATGAGGTGACCAGATTTCATGTAGTTGTACGCGTCCTCGAACACCTCGCGGACCACGAGGCGGCGGTCTCCGGCCTTACCGGTGGGCTTAAGATCCTTAAGCGCCGGGAATAGCTCGGTATTGATGAAATCAAGCAACCCCTGTCCGGTGATGCCCTCCGGGTCCGCCGCCCAGTTGCGCCACTGGAATCTCTTCGGTAGAGGCGAGCGGTAGTCGTCCTTGGTCAACTCGAGTTCTTGATCCTGATCGTCGATGATCTTGAGAAAGAACAGCCAGGTGAGCTGGCTGATGCGCTGCGCATCGCCGTCGACGCCCACATCTTGGCGCATGATATCTTGGATGGATTTGACGGTGGTGCGAACGATCATCAGTAACCTTGGATTTTCGCGAAGATAGCAGCCTCAACGTCGCAAACCCGAAGTTGAGAGTGATGCGGTGCCAATAGTGCCAAACTGGCTTGGCAATCGTCGAGGAACTCTTGGTAGCCGTCTTGATTTTCTCGGTAACCTAACGCGCCACGTATCACCTCATCAAGAATCACGGCGGCCGCCGGATTCATAAACCGTGCGACTTTCGACGCAAATGATTGCCCGAGGTATCTCAGCTGTTGCAGCCGAGAGACAGCGACGGTCGCCTGCCCGATCTTCAATAGCGCGCTTGATTCTTGGAGCGCGCTCGCAATCTGCTCGGCTGTATTTTGGTCCAGCAGCCGCCCAACGAAACGTTGTCCGCGCCCCCAACGAACCACAGCCTCGATGAACTCCCGAGCGTCAACGACCTGAACTCCGGCCACAATGAGCGCGGCGCCACGTTGTTCGAGCGCAGCCGCACCTGGATATTTCTTGGCATGCCTTTCAAGTAGCCCCGGGATTTCGGCAGGCGACAATGCAAGGCGTACAAACGCAATCTGCTCATTGAGTGCAGCAATAGGCATCAACTAAGCACTTTCCTGATAAATCGCATCCTGCATTTCGTGGACGGCTTTCTCGAAGCCTTCCTTGCCGCCGAACGCCTTTATGAGTTGGACGACGCTCCCCATCGTAGTGAAGGGCGTCACCTTCAGAACATTGGTGTCATCGAGATTAAGCATTCCGTCGTCCCGATACTTTTCTAGCAAAGCATCGAGCACGGATCGAGCTTGCGGACCATACTTTGTGAAGACGTCGCGCTTCTTGACGTTCTCGGCCCGTTCGCGCCGCGTCAGCGGCTTCTTGTCGAACGCGACATGGCAGATCAGGTCGAATGGATCAAGGTTCTTACCGAGTTCGTCGGCCACTGCATCAAGCGCGAGGCCTTCGGATTCCAGCTCTTCGATAATCGCCTGCTTGCGTTCGGCCGATCTCCAGCGTTTCAGGAAATCGTCGAGACTGGCGAAGCGCTTCTTCAGTGCCATCTTAGTGAAATCACGCAGAGATTCGGTGACAAGCTTACCGTTCTCGTCGAGATATTCGATGCGTTCGGCAAGGATGCGGGCGCCTACGCCATCTATATAAACCTTTCGTCCACCAACATCGCTAGGGGGCAGCGGCAAGCCGGGTTGATAGACTATCGTTTCGTCCTCGCCCGGGGTCGGCGGGATAGCATCGCTCTCTTGGGGTGCCTCGTCGGGCGGAGCAATCGGATCGCCGTCGTCCGGCTCGTAAATTTGTACCGGATCGCCGTCGAAATCCGGATCGGCGAAATGGCTAGTCGCGCCGCGAAAATCGATCAACGTGAAGAAGAACTTCTTTGTGTCCTCGTGAACACGGGTGCCGCGCCCGACGATTTGCTTGAACTCGGTCATGGAACCGACTGCGCGATCCAGCACGATTAGCCGACAAGTTTGCGCATCAACGCCGGTTGAGAGAAGCCGTGAGGTCGTGACCAGTACGGGAAATTTCGACTCCGGATCAATAAAGTTGCCGAGCTGGTCCTGGCCTTCCTTGTCGCTGCCAGTAATGCGCATAACGTAGCGCTGGTTCGCGGCGACCATATCGGCATTTTCGTTGACGAGCGCCTGCCGCATGCGCGCCGCGTGCTCCTCATCGACACAGAACACGATAGTTTTCTGGAGACGGTCGCCGCTCTCCTTGAGAAACTCGGTGATCTTCTTTGCAATCAAGACCGTGCGATCGTCGAGCACGATGTTCCGGTCGAAATCCTTGGCGTTGTAAATGCGGTCTTCTACTTCGTTTCCGTCTCGGTCGAGTTTGCCGAGTTCCGGCCGATAACCTTCCACGTCGCGGTCGATATGTACCTTGATGACTTTGTAAGGTGCGAGGAAGCCATCGCTGATCCCCTGCTTCAACGAATAAGTATAGACCGGCTCGCCAAAATAATCGGTGTTGGAGACATATTCGGTTTCTTTCGGCGTGGCTGTGAGGCCAATCTGTGTCGCGCCTGAAAAATGCGTGAGGATTTCCCGCCAAGCCGAATCCTCGGCCGCGCTGCCGCGATGGCATTCGTCGATCACGATCAGGTCGAAAAAGCCAGGCGAGAACTCGCGATAGAGCTTCTGGCGCTCCTCCGGCCCCGTAATCGCCTGGTAGAGCCCGAGATAGACCTCGAAGGCTGTGTCAATGCGCCGCTTCTTATCGAGCCCCAGCGTCAGATCAATGGTCGTGCCGTCCTGCCGCTCGATAGTTTTTGCGTTAGTCGATAGTTTCGCCATTACCGCGCCGAACGGGCGGAAATCATTCACCATCGTTTGGTCGATCAGAACGTTTCTGTCGGCGAGGAACAGGATGCGCTTCTTGCGCCCTGCCTTCCAGAGCCGCCAAATGATCTGGAACGCCGTATAGGTCTTGCCGGTGCCGGTCGCCATGACGAGCAGCGCGCGGTCGCGGCCCTTGGCGATCGCCTCGATCGCGGCGTTGATGGCGTTGACCTGATAGTAGCGCGGAACCTTGCCACTACCGTCGTCGAAATAGTCCTGAAGCACAATCCGTTCGGCTTCAGCGTCGAGACCCTTCCAGACACGATAGCGTGCCCACAGATCGGCCGGCGAAGGGAAAGCTGCAAGATCAAGGTTCAGCTCGCGCGGCCTGCTCTCGCCGCTGCGGTCGTGAAACACAAATCCGTCACCGTTCGAGCTGAACACGTAAGGGATATCGAGTGTGGCGGCGTAGTCCAGCGCCTGCTGCATACCGTCGCCGACGCTATGAGAATTGTCCTTGGCCTCGATCAGCGCCAGCGGAATGTTCGGCTTGTAGTAAAGGACATAGTCGGCGCGCTTGGTCTTCCCGCGCGTGACCAGCTTGCCGCGCACGATGATGCGGCCCTTGGTAAAGCCGACCTCCTCGCGGATTTGCAGCATTTCGTCCCACCCAGCTTTGCGTAGCGCAGGCGTGATGAACTTCGTGCAGATATCTCGTTCGCTTAATGAGCGTTTATCCATTGATGGCAAGCTTTGTTGCGGCGCGAAGCGCGACAGGCGAATGCAATGTCAGATGAATGAGTTGCCCCGGATTTAATCTCGCACCCCTCAATGCGCGAAAGTTGAGCATGAAACAACTAGGTGCTGAAGTCCTCCCCGATTGTTCAGCCTAGTCAGTATGGCTGATACAGCGCCCCCCCGTGGCCAGGGAGACAGGGCCAAGCAAAGCGGATCGACACCTCCCTTGGCTAGACTTCGTCACGTTCAGGGCAGCGGGTTCGCTTTTCGCCGAGGATCGCATCTCGGGCGATGCTCTCTCAGCGCAAGATCAGTTGGGGCTTGGAGTGGGGCCTGGAGGAAAGCCTTGAGGGGAGGCGCCCTCAGGCGTCGGCTACAAAATCAAAAATTCTTTAGTTATTACAAGGTGGTGGGGGAGGCAGGACTCGAACCTGCGAAGCCATAAGGCGGCTGATTTACAGTCAGCTCCCTTTGCCACTCGGGACACTCCCCCGCTCGACGGCAGCACAATCGGGCCGGACCTTGCCGGCGACCGAAGACGGCCATGGAACGTGAAGGCCGCGACAGCCCGGATGGGGGCGCGACCGGGCGCGGTTATCGGCGAAGCGATGGGGTAAAGTCAACCGAGGCGATCAGCTAAAATCGCCCCCGACACCACCCAAATTGCCATATTCCGGGACCCGTGACACAAGCGAGCCCATGAAGGATCGAAAATTCAACCCGAGGGGCCCCCGCGGCGGGTCTAAGCCCTTCAACAGGCCCGGAAAATCGGCCGGTCGCCCGCCTCGGCGCGAGCGCGATTCGGACACCGACGGTCCCGTCATCCTCTATGGCTGGCACACCGTCACCATGGCGCTCGCCAACCCCCAGCGGCAGATCCGCAAGCTGACGCTGACCGAGAACGCTGCAAAGCGCCTCGCGGACGAGAACATCGAAACCCGCGTCATACCTGAGATCGTCCGGCCCCAGGAGATCGACCGGCTGCTGTCGCCCGACGCCGTGCACCAGGGCCTGCTCGCCGAGGCCGATCCCCTGCCCTCGCCAGACATCGAGGATTTGGAGCAGGACGGCATCGTGCTGGTGCTCGACCAGATCACCGATCCGCACAATGTCGGCGCGATCCTGCGCTCGGCGGCGGCATTCGCCGTGAAGGCGATCGTCACCACCGCGCGCCACAGCCCGGAAGCGACCGGCGTGCTGGCCAAGGCCGCCTCCGGCGCGCTGGAGCTGGTCCCGATGGTGACGGTGCAAAACCTCGCCCGCGCATTGACCACGCTGAACGAACTCGGCTTCCAGACCGTCGGGCTGGACAGTGAAGGCAGCGCGGATCTCTCCGAGGTCACCCTGCGCGAGCCGCTCGCGCTGGTGCTGGGCGCGGAAGGCAAGGGCCTGCGGCAATTGACGCGCGAGACCTGCAGCGTCGTGGCGCGGCTCGACATGCCCGGCGAGATCAAGAGCCTCAACGTCTCGAATGCCGCCGTGCTCTCGCTCTATGTCGGCGCCAGCCGGCTCGGGCTGATGAAGCGGTAACAAAACAAAACGCCCGTCCGCATCGCGGACGGGCGTCTCGTTGGCTCAAACGATCAAGCGATCAGTAATAGCGACGCAGCACGCGGTGGCCGCCATAGTACGGCGCATGGCGCGGGGCGTAGCCGTAGCGCGGACCATAGCCGTAATGCGTGCGCGGCAGATAGCCGGCGCGCGGGCCGTAGCCGTAGCGATACGGGCGGTAATACGGGCGGCGGTAGGGATAGGCGGCCGGCGCTTCGACCGCGGCGGCGCGATAGCCATAGCCGTGCCCATAGCCATAACCACGGCCGTAGCCGTAATTGGCGGGCGCAACCACCGCGTCCTCACGGTAGGTCGGATACGGCGCGAAGGCACCTGGGCCGGTGTAGGTCGGGCCCTGGTTGACGTGATAATATTGCGTGGTGGGCTCGGCGAGACGCTCATAGGCGCCGTAGCCGTAGCCGTAGCCGGCCCCGTAACCGCCACAACCGGTGTTGCAGCCGGAATAGACCGGCGCGACCGGCTGGCACGGATTGAAGCCGCAGGCCGCGGCGGGCGCGGTGGCGGCGAACATCACGGCAGCCGCCGCGACCAGTCCCGAAATCATCTGACGCATTACTCTCTCCTGTTGGTTTTCGTTTGTTGTTTTCGTTTCTTAACCCGGCGGCCTGCCGGGTATCTCTGCATGCGGCCGCGGCCGAGGACGCCGCGGCTGGTCATTGATCTCAGGCGCGAGGATCACCGGCGGCGGATTGACGGGTACGTCCATCTGCGGCGGCAGCGGCGCCGATTGCGCGCCCCAGCTTTGGTAATAGCCTTCGGCGGGCTTGGGCAATTTGCGGTTCGCGGGCGGCTCGACCTCAAGCCGGCCATAGCCGGGCCGCAGGCCCAGCGTCGGGTAGTAATGGCCGACGTCCGTGGGCTGGCGCTCGGCGACATAGCGCCCGCCATAGATCGTGGGCTGCACCTGGACGTTCTTCCCCAGGCCCCAGGTCCCCTCGATCACGGTATAGGACGCGTCGATGTTGTTGATGATGATGGGCACGCCGGGGCGACCGGGAACGACGATATCGAAGCCGCCGCCGGCAAACGCCGTCGCGGGCAGTCCGATCAGAAAGGCGGCGAGCGCAGATACGCGCATGAGGGGATCCCATTTATCCGGCGACAACCTACCCGATGGCGGCGCAGAGAGGGTTAAGGCCCTCTCACCAATTGCTGGTAAGCCTAATGTGTAAGGATTGCGCGCCGCTCAAATCCTCTAAAGCGAACTAGTGAAGCATTAACGCCGGCGGCCCCTGCAGTCCGGAACCGTGGCGCGTGCTCACTTCCGTTTGACTGTCGCACACGAAAATCCGCCGGTTTCAGCGGAACGTCCGGCGCCTTCGGCGTTTAGCCCCCGTCAACAAAACGGGAGCCAAACAATCATGAACATCAAACTTCTCGGAGCCACGGCGATTGCGGCGACCCTGGTGACAGGCTCTGCCATGGCGCAGGCCGTGATCACCAATCCCGGCCGCTGCGCGGCGCAATTCCCCAACGCCAACTGCCAGAACGTCGGTCCGGGAAATCCGTACACCGATAGCGGCTATCGGCATCGTCGCGTGTCCTATCGCCAGACCACCAACGGCGACTGGAATAACGACTGGAACAGGAGCCGCACCGGCTTCTGGCCGACCGACGTCGCCACCGGCGCGGTCGGAGCAGCCGCTGGCGTGGCCGGCGCGGCCATCGGGACTGCAGGCGCAATCGCAACCGCCCCGTTCCGTGCCCCGAACGACGCCTACGCCTACGACAATGGTTGGGATAATTCGTGGAATAATTCTTGGGACAACCGCGGCTGGGACACCCGCACCTACGCCCAGCGCAACGGCTTCGTCTGCACGCCCGGCACCTGGTTCAAGGGCGAAGACGGCCGCCGGCACATCTGCCAATAAGGCGGTCTGAACCGATGCGACAGATCAGGCGGCCTTCGGGCCGCCTGATTCATGTCTGCATCGGGCATCGCGGGTTCTGGCACTTTCCGGGCAAGTCTGGTATTGCGGCGCGCACGGGCGGAGGGCTCCGGCGTACGCCGGCCCTGCCCCGCTTCTCCAGGCGTCGCCGGCTTAGCTCAGCGGTAGAGCAGCGGTTTTGTAAACCGAAGGTCGGGGGTTCAATCCCCTCAGCCGGCACCACCGATTTAGCCGACACCACGGCCTTATAGATCGGGGCACTCCTCCGTCTGACGACGGCCAGAATCGATTTCCAAGGCAATCACCTCAGAGCTTTCCGAGCGACCGTTACACTCAACTCGAGCAGCGGGTGCTTCTCGTTCCTCACTGTAATAAGGACCTGCGCCCCCTTTGCCGACGCGACGTCTCTGGCAATCGAGGTCGCCATTGCGATCGCCTCTCGTTCGGCGGCTTCGGGGCCGGGCAAATCCACCCCATCCTCGTCGACCGCAGCGAAAAAATCGTCCTTGATATCGAAGTAGAACTTCATGGCTCAGAGCGACGGATTGAGATGAAGGTAAAGCACGTCGAAGTCTGCTATTTCGCGCAGCCTCGCTTCATCAAGGATCGATATTCTTCCCCGCTCCAGGTCCAACACGCGCTGAGCACGCAGCTGCTGAACGACGCGATTCATGTGAACCACACTGGTGCCGACGGCGTCGGCGAGGAGTGCCTGAGAGGCCGGAAAATCGAAGGACAGGCCGTCCGCTCGGCCGATCGCTTTCAATCTGGTGTAAAGCTCAAGCACGAGATGCGCCACGCGGCTTGTGGCTTCGCGTTGACCAACGTTGCAAATCCACTCCCGGAAGATCGCGGCGTCGGTCAGTGTATCGCGCCAAAGCGCTTCGGCCACGTTGGGCCGCTTTCTTATAAGTGAGCGCACCGCTGCATGGGGAATGAAGCCGAGAACGCTGTCGCCAAGCGTGCTGACGTCATGGTCCATCACATGCAGAAAGAGGCCCTGCAGATCGGGAATGTCGCCGGGTTGGTGAAAGGCCATGATTTGGCGGTGGCCATTGCCGACGATCTTCGATCTCAGGATAAAGCCATCAACGACAAGGCAGCACGCCGAAGGTCGATCTCCGAGAGAAACGACCGGCTGACCGCCAGCCATCCGTTTCGCCGTGATCGGCAGATCACGGATAGCGGCCTCGTCCTCTTCATCAATTTCGGTACTGACCCGCAACCGCTTCAAGAAAGGTTCAAAGATTTCCGTGTTATTCATCGTTAGCTCCGGTCGGCAAACGAGTTTTTGTCACGTTCGTTCCAATCCGGACCGCTAGCTATTGTCTCACCCGCAGCAGAGGGACTGCCGCCAATCCAACCTCTCGGCGGAACCACACGGGAGCGGCGCGAATTCATTTCGCCGCGAAGCCTTGGCGCGAAATTTGACGCGCAGCTCTCACTTCGAATGCTTCGGCGCGCTGCTTTGCTGGAAGTGCTCGGCGCCTGATATTTCCACCCAGGCATGTTTCGACTGTTCGAAAACCGAGCGGATGGGCGCCGGGTAGTTCGGAAGCGCGATCGCGCCGACGGCAACGCCGATCATCGCAGGCAGATTGTCCGCCTTCCAATAGACGGTCGAACCGCACGCGGGGCAAAAATAGCTGCGGACCTTGCCGCCGCTTGCGGCTGTCCGGACGTATTCGTTCGACGCCCCCGAGATCGTGACGCCCTCCGCCGGATAGAACGCACCGACCCCGAACGGCGCGCCGGTTCGACGCTGGCAGTCAATGCAGTGGCAGGCGACGACGAGCCTGGAAGGTCCTGGAAGCGACAGCGCCAGAGCGCCGCAACGACATCTCGCGCCGATCATCGAAATTCCTTCGTCCTCAGTTGGCTGACGGGTTCTGTCGCTCGCCTGGGGCGCAGGGCGATCCAGGACGGACCCTCACTCCTTCGCAACCTCGAACGCCAGCAATGCGTTGCCGGCGACGCCGCCCCATTGCCCGTAGCCGGAATTGGTGTAGAGCATGCCGCCGGCGATGATCGGTCCGGGGCCGTCGATCGCGCCGCCGTGAGCAGGGGCGCCGTTCACCGTCGTATAGTCTCGCGCCGTGTCGTACTCCCACAACAGCTTTCCGTCGGCTGTCGCGTACGCGCGCAGGAAGCCGCTGACGCCGCCGGAAAACACGACACCGGGGATCAGGCTCA
Organism: Bradyrhizobium sp. Kon69; assembly: GCF_055807515.1. Lineage (NCBI taxonomy): Bacteria > Pseudomonadati > Pseudomonadota > Alphaproteobacteria > Hyphomicrobiales > Nitrobacteraceae > Bradyrhizobium > Bradyrhizobium sp. Kon69. The sequence continues at coordinate 184,513 of NZ_JBVVOS010000011.1, forward strand.
CGGCAGCCGACAGCGCAGGGCTGCATTGGAGGCGATCGCCACAAGCGACAGGAGGTACTTCCATCGCAATTTTTCCACTGGCGAGGTCGAGGCCGAAGAGACCACCGCCTTGGGTGGAATCGAGCCGCCGCGTGCCATCGCGCAGGAACCGCACGTCGGAGTTCGCGACATAGATGCGATCCTGGTCGGCGGCCGAGCCCCACTCGCTGCCGCCGAGCGCACCGCCCTTCCCGATCCGCGTCTGCCACAGAATCTTGCCGCCATCATCAGGATCGAGCGCGTGCACGACGCCGGACTTCTGCGCGATGGCAAGAACGCGCCTGCCATCGCGCAAGGTCACGAGAATCGGCGACTGGCCAAAATCGTGGTCAGGCCCGTGATCTTCAGGACAATTGGTCTTATCCGTGCCAAAGCACGCGACAATGAAGGCGTCGCTCGGGGTCGCCTGCTGCTTCCAGAGCAGCTTACCGGTCGCAAGCTCGAAAGCGAGGACCGCATCGGCAGTTGCGGCCGGCGGATTCGAATAGGAATTGCTGGTCGCGACGTAGACGGCGTTGCGTTTCGGATCAATCGTCGGTGCCGACCACACCGCCGCGCCGGACGGGCCGAACAGTTGCGTGCCTCTTGCATTCTTGCCAGTCGGGTGCGGCACCTCCGGAATCGTGTAGGCCTGCCACACCTGCTTGCCGGTCACAGCCTCGAGCGCGACCACGCTGCCGCGGAAAGTACAGCATTCGTAACTGGCCTGCGAACCGGAGGCCTCCTCGAGCGAGGAGACCGGGACGTAGAGCACGCCGGAATGTAGCGTCGGCGCTCCGGTGATGCGCGCTGCCGGATGCTCCTCGATCTTCGTCTTCCAGATCAGCGCGCCAGTCAGTGCGTTCACCGCATAGGCATTGGCGCGCAAGTCACCGAAGAAGATCGCGAACTGATCGGTGCCGGGAAGCGGCCCGAAGCTGATCGCCGCGCGCACGGCAGCATCAGTCGGCAGCGTCCACAGCGTGCAGCCGCTTCGCGCATCGAGCGCGTGCACCTTGCGGTCAGTGCCGCCGATGAACAGCAGACCGCCCACGATCGTCGGCGGCGCAAACGACACCGAGGCGCCGGGAAAGGCATAAGCCCATTTCAGCCGCAGGCGCGGCACCTCTTCCGCGGTCAGGCCGGCCATGTCGGCCGGCTGGAAGCGGCTGTTGCCAGCGTCGACACCCCACCCATTCCAGCGCGGACCATCGAGTGGTTGCGGAAAGAAGTTGACCTGCTGCGTGCAGCGTCCCTCCGCATCGACTACTTTGTCGCCCACCGCGGCCTTGCCGGTGACGAAGGCAGCAATCGCGCGCCGTTCCGATTCGCTGCGGTCCTTCGCCATCGCCGCCATGCTGCCGGAAGTCAGCGTTCCCAGCACATGGTCGAACGACATCCCCAGCATGGCGCCGCGGCCTGGCACACGGCTCTGGCCATCGCCGCCATCGTGGCATTGCGCGCAGTGGCTTGCGTAGAGCGCAGCGCCGTCCTGCTCCGCCAGCGCGGGCGCGCAGCACCAGACCAGGATGGCGAGGACCACAACACTCGGTCTCATGGCGTGCTCCGGCATCGTCCCCGCAATGCGAGACGGCATCATGCAACCCAAAGTATAGCGCGACGGCAATCACTGACGCAACGGACGTTCCGCTCGCGTCCGTCACATCTCCGGGGCAGTGAGGACACGATCGGGCAGTTCATTCATCGCCCACAGCCCGAGGCTCTTGTCGCGCCAGCCGCCACCGCCCTCTTCGCAACGTTCGTTGATCAGCGCGGGCGGTGCCGGCCAGTCGAACGGCGCCTTCTCCATGTTCAACGCCCGCCAGTCGCCGTCCTCGCAATCGCGATTGTCGTCCCATTCGGGAAATGTCGTGACCAGCAGGAAATGCGCGCCGCTGGCGCGAAAGTTCGCGACGGCGCGGACGATGTTTTGGAAACTCAGATGCACCAGGCAGTCCCGGCACAGAACGACATCCGCGCGCGGCAGCGCATCGCGCGTGATGTCGGCAACGAGAAACCGGCCTGACGATTCGCCGCCAGCCACGCGCTTGCGATTGGCCGCGATCAGCGACGGCACGATGTCGATGCCGGTGTAGTCGAGATCGAGCTTGATGCGGCCGATCCAGCCCGCGTCCCCGCAGGGCGCGTCGAGCAGCGAGTGCGCGCCGAGCCGTTGCAGCAGGAGAGGAAGCGCCTCGCGGACCGCTGCGGTCGCGGGGTCCTCCGAACCGAGGCCCGACACCGAGGTGGCCGCGCCCCACAGGTTGGTCTTTTCGATCCGCTCGAACCGCGCGGCGAGATCGAGGCCCGCGAAATTATCGCGGTCGGCGGCGAAGCGCTCATGGGCGAGCACAGGTGGACGTTTGGCGATCACCGGGCAGACCTAAGACCATGATTCCGTCGTGAACACACTAGCAGGTAGAGCTTCGCGTCCGAAGTCCGTCTCAAGCCGGCTTCTGCCACTCCATGATGTGGAAAAAGGGCACCCGGCGATGACGGGCAATTCTGTCGGGATCACCGCCCGTAGGCTGCGGCTCAACGAACAGGCGCAACTGGAGTCCGTGATCGAGCAGCAGCGTCATGTAGATCGAGAGCGGACGATGCCAGTTCTGGACGCGAATGCCGCGCCATGTCACCCAGGTGGGCCGCTCGTCCATGTAATGATCAATGACGAAGCGCAAGATGCCCTCGCCGTCACGCGTCCAGCCCTCGGGCGGACCGGCGGTGTTGAAGCTGGTCAGGTTGGCGATCAAGAGCGTACCGCCCGGCCGCAGCGCCGCCACCATCCTCGCGATAGATCCAGCGAGATCGGGCATGTCTATCAAACTGAGATAGCTGACGACCAGATCGAACTCCGCGCCGAAATCCATCGTCTCGGCTCGGCCGAGCCGATAGTCGCCCTGCGGGTCCAACTCAATGGCACGCGCGAGCAGCGCTTGGGTTGGATCGACGCCAGTGGTGCGGATACCGGCGCACTGCATGATGCGACAGAAGCGCCCCTCCCCGCAGCCGACGTCGAGCGCATTGCGGAAGCCTCGCCCTTCGATCCGCGCCCGCATCGGCGCGTCCAGCACGAAGCGGCGGCCATAGTCGCCGTCCTCGCCCTGCTCGACGATCCAGGCCATGGCGGATGCGGCCCAGCCGTCACTGACATCGTCGCTCATGGGTCGACCTTCGGCAACACATCTTGGCCGCGCGCGTCGCGGGCGCGGCTACTGATCACAGATTGGATCAGAGTTCAACATGAGGTAGATTGCAGCCCCATGCGCTCCACCACAACCAAAGAGAAGGCCAGGATCGCCGCCGGCGCCGCGGCGGCCGTCGTCATGACGGCCGTGCTGTTCGCATTCGCAATGGGATTTCTGCTGACGCGATGAGTGCAAGCGCGGCGGACGGATGCCGCCGCGCAGACCTACGCGGCGCGCACCGTGTGGAGGAATTTCCCGACTTCGTCCTTCAGCCGGTTGCTATCGGTCGCCAGCATCTTGGCGGTGGAAAGCACCTGCGAGGAGGCCGAGCCGGTCTCGGCTGCACCGCGCTGCACGTCGGCGATGTTGGTGGAGACCTGCTGGGTGCCGTGGGCGGCCTGCTGCACGTTGCGCGAGATCTCCTGGGTCGCAGCGCCCTGCTCCTCGACGGCCGCGGCAATGGTCGACGACACTTCGGAGAGCCGCTCGATCGTCGCGGAGATGTCGCGGATCGCGTTGACGGATTCCTGCGTCGCGGTCTGGATGCCGGAAATCTGCTGGCTGATCTCGCCGGTCGCCTTGGCGGTCTGCTCGGCCAGCGTCTTCACCTCGGAGGCGACGACGGCGAAGCCGCGGCCGGCCTCGCCGGCGCGTGCCGCCTCGATCGTGGCGTTGAGCGCCAGGAGGTTGGTCTGGCCGGCAATGGTGTTGATCAGCTCGACGACGTCGCCGATGCGCGTCGCCGCAACCGAGAGCTCGCTGACGCGCACCGTCGTGGTGCGGGCCTGGGTGACGGCCTCGCCCGCCATCCGTGCCGATTCCTGCACCTGGCGACTGATCTCGTTGACCGAGGAAGACAGCTCCTCCGTGGCGGTCGCAACGGACTGCACGTTGCTGGTGGCTTCACCAGAGGCGATTGCGACGACCGAGGTCAGCTCCTGCGCACGCTGCGCGGTGGTGGCCAGCGTCGAGGACGACGCTTCGAGCTCGGTGGACGCCGAGCCTACTGTCTCGATGATCTCGCCGACCGCGCGCTCAAAGCCGTCGGCAAGGTTGACCATGTCGCGCTTGCGCTGATCGGAGGCCTGCTTCTCCACTTCGACCTGCGAAGCCTTGAGGCGCTCGACCTCGATCCCGTTGGTTTTGAAGATTTCGACCGTCTTCGCCATGTCGCCGATCTCGTCGCGGCGGTCCTTCTCGGGCACCTCGGTCTTGAGATCGTTGCGGGCAAGGCCCTCCATGGCGAGCTTGAGGCGGGCAATCGGCCGGGACATCGCATTGAGGCCGATGAACAGTGCGATCGCGATCCCCAGGATCAGGCCGCCGGCGCTGACGCCGATCACAGTCCAGGTCGCGGATTTGGCGTCGCGGTTGATGGCGTCCTTGCGTTTGGCGACCGCCTCTGCGGTCTCGCCCACGAACTTTGCAATGCGCCCCAGGGCCGCATCCATCACCGGATCGCACTCCTTATGCGCACGTTCGGCTGCCTTGGCGTTCTCTTCCGGGCTGCTTGCGAGCGAGCCTGCCTTCAGCACCGGATCGCAGCCGGCGAACACCGCCTTCAACTGGTCGCCGATGCTCTTGATCTGGCTCGCGCGCGCGGGATCGTCCTGCTCGGCTGCATCGAGGTATTGGCGGATTTCATCGCGGTTCTGGGTCGCGGTCTTGAGACGGTTGGCGTTGCCCGCCTCCGTCGCCTCGGTGAAGACCGCATAGAGCGCTGCATGATAGGTCTCTGCACGGCGCTGGGCCCGCGTCAGGTTGAGCGCTGAGGATTGTGCTGCGGAAAGCTCGGCGAAGCCGTCGACCGTTGCCGAGAGCTCGCGCGTGCCGAAGCCCGCGACGGCGACCATGGCAAAGCCCATCACGGCGACGATCAGCGCGACCTTCCACACGATTTTCAGATTGTTCAAAACGCTCATTGCAGCCGCCCCAGTGATTTTCTGCCGATGCATATTCCCAGCACCGTGCATTGGAACCAGCTGACGTTAAGATTTGATGCCGAATGTCCCGGGTAGTCTTACGGAAAACTAACTATTTGGGCTTCCGCCGTAAGCTTGGCGTAAGCTTCAGCCTATCCCGGGGTGCGAGCCGGGCGTGGAAAGCCGGAACCGGTCGGCGGCGTCGTCCGTTGTCGGCGCATGCGGATCACGGAAGAAAACCGAAACATGTTTCTGCTGGCGATGGTGACGCTGTGCTGTAGCGCCTTGGCAGGAGCAATTGCGCTGTTCGAACCGGCTCCGGCAAAGCAGCAGGCCCAACGGGCAGTGATCGATGTGACCGCTCCGACGCCGGTTCGGGTGGTCGGGGCTCCGTTCGAGCCTAACCTCAATCCGCGGGAGCGCTAGCCCTCACCCCGGCGAGACGTCGGCGCCCTCCTCGGGACGGCGTTTGGCGCGGGCCAACTCCTCAACGAACGCGATCACCTCCGCCCGTTTGTCGGGCGGCAGCGACAGGAACGCGCGGACGAGCCTCAAGCCCTCGGCTTCGGCTGAATGGTCTGCTTTGGCAACCATTCCCCACTGTCGGGCGGCCGGGAAAAATATGCAATCCCCCACCCAACACCTTCTTGATTCGGCCGGCCAGCTTTGCTGGAATGACCCCGACAGGGGTGCACCATGAAGTGGATCACGGAACGCGACGCGCTGATCGCGCAGACAATGGCCTTCGTCCAATCGGTAACCGGCAAAAAGGATGACTTGCATCCACCGGAGATCCCGATGGCGACAGTGGCCGCGTCGGTGCAGACCGTCCCCGTCAACACCGTCGTCGAGAGCAAGCCACTTCCGCCCCAACCCTTGCCTCTCCCGCCGCCGCGCGCGGCGAGCCACGACGTCCGCACCGAGATGCAGGCCCGCATCGCCAATTTCCGCAAGCATCAGGAGCGGTTCGAGCGCGAGCGCGAGGAGTATTGCGCGGCCACCCTGACCAAACTGCGCGCCGCCATTCGCGACGCCTCCTCCCCGCCACCGGCTGAAAAGTAAAGCCGGGGCCTCCCGTCGCGGGCTACAGCCAGGACCACACCAGCCAGAGATTGGCCGCGCAGGCGCCGAACAGGGCCAGCGTGAGGGGCAGCAGCATGTGCCCGCAAGAGGTTTTCAGGTCGGTCGTCATGGCCGAAAACATCCCCTGATTCCGCCAAATGAGTCCCGGGGATTCTTTTTTTCGGGATTCAGGACTCGTTAAGGACTCAGGCCCCGGCGACCCTGATCACGGCCGCGTGATCGACCGGCAATCGGAACCCCTCCCCCGCAAAGTCGTTAACGCGCTTTCCGGGAGCGGGAAGAATGCCCTACGCCCTGTTCTGCAACGACGCCCAGATCAGCAAGGCCTATCCTGATGAGTCCGACGTTTGGAGGCTCGCGCAGCGAAGTGGTCTTGTCGTGGACGTATCCGCGGATGACAACCGCCCCGGGCCACGCCGGGTGCTCGACAATGATTACGAGATCAAGCCCTGCCGGGCCGCACAGGGCGAGGACCCGGCCCGAAACAAGGCCGAGGCCGATCGCCAGGCGAGGATGGAGCTTGAGCTGAATTCCTAAAGACGGATCAAAGGTGGGAAGCCAGAGCTCAGGAAAAGCTCAGGGCGTCGCGGTCGCGAGCGAGGCCTGCTCGCCCGCCAGAGCCACGCAGGCCTTCCGGCGATGCAGCCCACGGATCGCGCCGGTGACCTTCAGCACCTTGCCGGAGGAGCACGAGGCGTCCTTGACGAAGGCCACCTCGTAGGGTGCCAGCATCAGAGGCTCGGATTTGAGGATTGTTTGGGCAGCGCACGGCAAACTGACGAAGCACGAGAGCACCACAGCCGACACCAAGATACGCATGTCCGTCGTCCCACCAGCCCGGTAATTGTCATATAACGCGTTCCGGCGCGCGAGTTCCCTAAGCTGCAAAAATTATTTTTGCTTTACCCGAGCTCCATGACGCCCGTGAGAAAGCGCGCGCCAAAACGTTTGCTTGCAAATGACGCGCCAGATGGTTGACGCAATGCAAACGACAGAAGGCTGGCAACCAGAGCCCGGCAAACGAAAGGCCGGCGGGAGCCGGCCTTTGTTAGATCGTGATCGTTGGTGGTGCGTCAGTAGCGCGAGGCTGCCGGACCGCCCCAGCCGAAGCGATAGTTCACGCCGACCTTGACGGTATGCTCGTCCTCCCGGCCGCGGACGCCGACAACGTCGACCGGACCGGAGGTGATCGTCGTGCTGCCGAAGTTGTAATACTGGTACTCGGCCTTGGCCGACCAATTCGGCGCGAACATGTATTCGAGGCCAGCGCCAACGGTATAGCCGTCCTTGCTGTTGCCGGTGGCGGTGAAGGGCTGCGGCACGCCGGCAATATTGACGCCGAGGCCGCCGTTACGCCAGGCATAACCGCCCTTGGCGTAAAGCAGCGCCGGACCCCAGGTGTAGCCGATGCGGCCGGTCACCGAGCCGAGCTGGTCGGTATTGGACGTCACCTGCGTGCCCAGCGGGAACGTGGCACCGCCGTTGTTGGTCGGCAGCCAGGAATACTGCGCCTCGACGCCCATGACCCAATTGGGCGCGAACTGGTAGTCGAAGCCGCCCTGGACACCGCCGAGGAAGCGCGCGTCGCTCGACTGGAAGCTGCTGTCGCCGGCAAAGGCGCCGCCGACATGGCCGCCGATGTAGAAGCCGGTCCAGTTGTAGATCACCTGCGGCGGCGTGTAGGCCGGAGCCTTGGTGTAGGTGCGCGCCTGCATGTCGGCTGCGGCAGCGGGCGCGGCCAGCGCAAGCAGGGCAACTGCACCCAGCAAAATCCTCTTCATGATCATCCCCGTTCTTTCAAATTCGACACTCAGGAAACAACGTGGCGTGAATTGGGTTGCTTCGCGGCGATGCCGGAACGTTGATCGTTCGTGACTGTGACGGAGCGGCAACAGCGCGATTTTGTTCCGTCCCGCAGGCTCGTGCCGACGGTTTTTTTCCGCCGGAAACAGAGCCTGCCGTAACGATTAGTCGCAACGCAAACCACGCCGTTCAAAGCTCCCCGAAATGTGATCCGGCAGCTCCGGCGGGCTTTGTCCTATCACCAAGCGATGAAGGTGGGCTTTGCGCTACCGCGTCATCTTTTCAAGTTCCGGAAAGGGTACGTAAACCGCGCCCGCGCACAGCTCGCTGGCGCGATCGACGACGCGGTCCGCCCGGCCGTTGACGAAAATCACGGCGCGTTCCCTCATGGCCTTGTAGGTGCCGTCGGTCTCGCGTGGGGTGAAGTGCAGGCAGCTGACGTAGAACTGCCGACCGCCGACCTCGCGCTGCACCGGCTCGGCCATGCTGGCGTCACGCACGCCGACGGGGTTGTTCAGATAGCTGCGCATCAAGGCCAGCGTGTCGCCGCGGAAATTATCCGGGAACGGTTGTGGACCTCCGGCCTGAGTCCCGTCCATCAGGGTTGGACGGTCACCGTCGCTGCCGAAACATCCCGTGAGCGCCAGCGGCAGTGCCAGCATCAACGCCAAGCTCACTGCGCGTTTCGCTCGTCGCCGCACCGCTTACGCTCTCCGCTCGATCAGTCTCGGAGACGTTCAGCCCCAAGGTTGCAATGATGCATGTCTACAGGTGTTTTGCCCGACGAGTCAAACGGATTCGTAAAATCCGCAGATGAGCCACCGCTCAAACCATTGATTTATCTACCACCGGCTACTGTGCATGGGGTTGTTTTCGAGGTTTTCTTGGCGGCCGCCAAACCTGGGACGTTGCTCGCGGGCTTCAGCATGGTCGTACCGGCCCGTCGCCAGCACCTCGAGCTTTCGCGCAAGGCGTGACGAACGGGCCGGCCTGAATTCCTCACGCGGCGGCTGGGCAATGCTAGAACGCCGCCGCGCAGGATCAGTCGTTAGCTGCGCTTCTCCATCGTCGCCGGCTTGGTCACGTCCGGCTGCGTCGTCAGCGACTTCTTCGCGGACAGATGCTTGTGGTGGTGGCGATGCGTGCGCACGGTCTTGTGCGCGTCCGGTGTGACCGCGGCGTTGGCGTTCATCGCCTTCGACTTGGTATCCACCTTGGCGTCGGCCTTGACGTCCGAAGCCTTGACACCGGAAGCCTTGACGTCCGACGTCTTGGCATCGGCCTTGAGGCCGGCGTCGGGTTTCGCGGCGGTGGTGGACACCTTGGTCTGGGCCTGGTCCGCCTTGATCACCGGCGTGGTCGTGGTGGTCTTGCCGGCCTCGGCTGCGAAGGCCGGGGCTGCGATCACGGAAGCTGCAAGCAAGGCTGCGGAAATGGTCTTCAGCATGGTTGGTCTCCTCTTGGAAGGATCTTGAGGCGGGCGCCCTCTCGCCAACCCTTTGATCGTAGGTTGGAGCCTAGGGGGCACGCACTGAACCCAATCTGAAGCCCGCAGCAGGCTCCCGTTCATCTGGATGACAAGTTTGTCATCTGCCCGCAGGGTGAATAGGCCGGGGTGCCGGGAATGTTTTCGCCTGATGGGTGTTCCGGTCTTTGGGCAATCGTGTAGGATCGCCACGTTCCATACGGGAGAACTTAGATGCGAAAACTCTCAACGCTTCTTGTGCCAGGACTTGTCGCCATGACATTGGCGGCCGGGCCGGCTCTGACCAGCGCCTATGCCGCAGGTGGCGACACCCCCTCGTCGCCGCCATCGTCGGACACCTCGACCAAGAAGGGCAAGAAGAAGAGCTCCTCCGTCAACGATCCCAAATTCCTCGCCGCCTATCGCACCGCCTACACCACGATCTACGACAATCACGACTACACCGGCGCGATCGGCCAGCTGAAGTCGCTCAAGCGCGAGGACGTCGCCGACGTCGCCAATCTGATCGGCTACTCCTATCGCAAACTCGGCGACTACCAGTCGTCGAAGGTCTATTACGAGCTGGCGCTGAAGGACGATCCGAACCACGTCCGCACCTGGCAGTATTACGGCCTCTGGCAGCTCGAGCAGGGCAACCGCGAGCAGGCGCAGTATCACCTGAACAAGCTCGCCTCGCTCGCCGGCACCGACAGCTCCGAATATCGTTCGCTCGCCACCGCGCTCGACAAGCCGACCGGAGCGACTCTCGTCTATTAAGAACATCGCATCTTTGAACGAAGCGAACGGGCACAACCTCAGGGTTGTGCCCGTTCTGCGTTCTCGGCTAGCTTGCCCACCCATCTTCCCCTCGCAAATCGGTGCACAATGGACAATTGGCTGCGATCCGCGATCGACTACATCGGCTCCTGGATCGAATTCCAGCACACCACAATCCAGCAGCCGGGCGTCATGGTCGCATTCGCCCATCGCGGCGAAATCGTCGCCGAGCACGCGTTCGGCCTCGCCAATCTCGACACCGGCGAGAAGCTCACCCCGCGCCACCGCTTCCGCATCGCCTCGCACTCGAAGAGCTTTACCTCGGCCGGCATCATGAAGCTGCGCGAGCAGCGCAAGCTCCGGCTCGACGATCCCATCGGCCAATATGTCGCCGGCCTGCATCCGCGCGTCGCGGAAACGACGATTGCGCAAGTGCTTTCGCACAGCGCGGGACTGACGCGCGACGGCGCCGATTCCGGCCAGTTCATCGACAGCCGTCCGTATCTGAGCGCCAAGGAGCTGCTCGCGGAATTGAAGCTGCCGACCGTCATCGAGCCGGGCACACGCTTCAAATATTCCAATCACGGTTTTGGCTTGCTCGGTCTCGTCATCGAGGCGGTGACGAAGGAGCCTTACCGCGCCTGGATGAAGCGCGAGATCATCGAACCCGCGGGCCTGCGCGAGACCGAGCCGGACGCGCCGCTTCCCAAAGGTGCGCCGTTCGCGCGCGGCCACACACGAAGGGTGCCGTACGGCGAGCGATGCGTGATCCCCGGCGACAATCCCACCCACGCGATGGCCTCCGCCACGGGCTTCGCCGCCACCGCCGCCGACACGGCGCGCTTCTTCGCGCAGCTCGCGCCCAATGCGAAAAAGAGCGTGCTATCGGCCGCGAGCCGGCGCGAGATGACGCGAAACCATTGGCGCGTGCCGCAAAGCTTCGAGGCCTATTACGGCCTCGGCGTCAACGCCGGCAAAACCGACGGCTGGGATTGGTTCGGCCATGGCGGCGGCTTTCAAGGTTACATCTCGCGGACCTGCTCCATCCCCTCTTGCGAGCTCGCGATCAGCATCCTCAGCAACTCCATCGACGGCGCGGCGCCGTTCTGGATGGACGGCGCGATGCAGATCCTGCGCGTCTTCCAGTCCCGTGGCGCACCCGACCGGCGCGTGCGCGACTGGACCGGGCGCTGGTGGACGATCTGGGGCGCGAACGACCTCGTGCCGGTCGGCAACCGCGTGCTGGTCGCCAATCCCCAGTTCAACAACCCGTTCATGGATGCCGCCGAGATCGAGGTGACCGGTCGCGACACCGGCAAGGTCGCCTGGGCCGCCGGCTACTCAAGCCACGGCGAGCCGGTCCGCCGCGTCCGCGACAAGCGCGGGAGGATCAGCGACGTCTGGATCGCGGGCGCCAACATCAAGCCTGCGGCCGTCGTAGCCCGCGAGATCGCGCGGAGATACAAGCCGCGCAAGCGATTGCCTACTCCCGAATGAGCGCCTCGACCTCGCTCCGAAGGGCCTGCCGCGAGCCGTCGCGCGAATAGAACATGTGGCCGCCGGGATAGACCACGAACTTGACACGCTGTGTTGCGAAGGCCGGCAACTGGTCGAGCACCCGCTTCGATCCGAAATACGGCGTGGCGAGATCGAACAGGCCGTGCGCGACCAGCACGTTCAGCTTCGCATCCGTGGCGAGGATCTGGCGCAGCTCGGAGACCGACTGCGGCGGGTTGATGCCGCGGCCGAAATCCCAGTGACCCTCGACGGCGCCGTTCAACACCTCGTAGGAGCCATCGGGCCGCCAATTGAGCTTGTGTGTCAGCAGGTCAACTGCGGCACTCGTCAGCGGCGCCTGCAGCGCATCGCCGGAGGGATCACCGAACCGCGAGCTGCTCGAATCCGGATAGGGATCGAAGCCGCGCACCGAGGCATCGTAGCGCCCCGTCACCTTACCGTTCTTGCGGTCGAATTCGCGGCGGAATTCGCCGACGTCAAAGCGGCCGGCGAGCCGGCGGCTGACCGCCTGGTCGATGCCGGTGAGCTCGGCGACCTTGTCGGCAAGACGATTGGTCGCCTCCTTGTCCGCCTCGCCCTTGACGAGGTCGGCTAGAAATTCGCCGCGCGCGTAAGCCTCGACGTCGGCGAGATCGGCGCGCTTGACCGAGCCTTTCGCCTCCCGCGTCACCGCGACATAGCTCGGCAGCGTCGCGACATATTGCAGGAGGCTGGTGCCGGTGAACTCGCGGAAGTCCAGCAGCGGCGACACCAGGATCAATCCCCTGACGCCGACGCCGTGCTGGAGCTGCAGCTGTCGCACCACCTTCGGCCCGCGAATGCCGCCATAGCTTTCGCCGGCGACGTATTTCGGCGAGGTCAGCCGGTCGTGCTTCTCGAGCCAGCGGCGGATCACCAACGCGATCGAATTGACGTCACCGTCAACAGAGTAGAACGATTTGCGCGCGTCATCGCCGGTCGCGACAAAGCGGCTGTAGCCAGTGCTGACGGGATCGATAAAGACGAGATCGGTGAAATCGAGCCAGGTCTCCGCGTTCGGCTTCACCTCGGGCGAGGCGGAGGGCGACAGCGCTTCGCCATCGAGCGGCAGCCGCCACGGCCCCGCCGCGCCGAACTGGAGCCATGCCGAGGACGCACCGGGCCCCCCGTTGAACAGGAAGGTCACCGGACGCGTCGCTCGGTCGGCGCCGTCGAGCTCATAGGATGTATAGGCGATGTCGGCCACCGGCTCGCCCTTGCCGTCGAACACGCGGATCGATCCGGCGGTCGCTGCGAAATTGAGGGTGCGGCCGGGAAGATCGAGCGTCTGCTTCGTGGTGGAATCCGGCGGAAGACGGTGCGGCTCGGCGGATGACGATGCATTCTGCGAAGTACTTTGTGCGCCGCCGCGACCGCCCTTCGGTCCGGCTGCTGCCGCCGCTTCGGCGCGCGGCTGCGGCGGATCGTCGGCGCGCGCAAATCCTGCGAGCGCGAATGCCGACACCATCAGCACCAGGGTCGCGCGGCGGAGCGCCGGCATGTTCGTAGCCATGATCGTTCTCCCTGCCCGGCGACGCTGCGGTGCGGACCGTAAGGCTAGCGCGGAATTGCGACGGTTTGGGGGATCATGGCTCCAGCGGAGCCTGAAGAGCCCGGTTGGGCACAAATCAAGCCGGTTTCGTCCTCAAATCGGAATGGGCAGTTGCCGGTCTGGTGTGAAGGGCGGTCATCCTCGACAATCGGGGTCGAGATCGTTAGACGAGCCCGGCGGAACTTTCTCCAGCCAGCGGCCCTGCCCGGAAGCCATGACCAAGCCAGCGCGATACGACCGGATCGCCTTCGTCGCCAGCCCGAGCAGCGAGGCGCAAGCCGCCTTTGGCCAGCTCACCAGAGACTTCGGCAATTGCGATCCGAAGGACGCCGACATCGTGGTCGCGCTCGGCGGCGACGGGCTCATGCTCCAGACGCTGCATCAGCACATGCATACGGGCAAGCCGATCTACGGCATGCACCGCGGCACCGTCGGCTTCCTGATGAACGAGTACTCGACGGTCGATCTTCGGGCCCGTCTCGAGGCCGCGCAGGAATCCGAGATCCACCCGCTCCTGATGCGCGCGACCGACGCCAACGACCGCGTCCACCTGCATCACGCCATCAACGAGGTCGCCCTGTTCCGGCAGACCTACCAGGCCGCGCGCCTGCGGATCCTGATCGATGAGCGCGAGCGCATGTCCGAGCTGATCGCCGACGGCATCATGGTGGCAACGCCGGCCGGCTCGACCGCCTACAATCTGTCCGCCCAGGGACCGATCCTGCCGATCAACGCCGCTCTGCTGGCGCTGACGCCGATCAGCGCCTTCCGCCCGCGACGCTGGCGCGGCGCGCTGCTGCCGAACACGGCTTATGTCGTGATCGAGGTGCTCGAGGGCGACAAGCGCCCCGTGGCGGCGGTCGCCGACCATGACGAGGTGCGCGACGTCCGCCGCGTCGAGGTGTTGTCCGACAGGACCATCTCGATGCGCATGCTGTTCGATCCCGGTCACAGCCTGGAAGAGCGTATTCTGCGCGAGCAGTTCGGCTCCTGAGCCGCCTCGCCGGACTGCCGATCGCAACCCTTCATTAACCCCCGGCGAGATATGGTTAACGAAAGTTGACCGCTCCGGCCCGGGCTCCATGTTCCGCATCGATTTCAACAAGCTGCGTTTCCTCGTCTGCGACGACAATCCGCACATGCGTCGCATCCTGCGGACGCTGCTGCATTCCTTTGGCGCGCGTGAAGTCTACGAGGCCGAGGACGGCGCCACCGCGCTGGAAATGTACAGCCATTACGTACCCGATATCGTCATCACCGACTGGGCGATGCCGATCTTCGACGGGCTCGAACTGGCGCAGATGATCCGGCAGCCGGAATCCAAGGGCAATCCCTACGCACCGATCATCATGCTGACCGGCCATTCCGAGAAGCGCCGCGTCACGGTGGCGCGCGACGCCGGCGTCACCGAATTCCTGGCCAAGCCGATCTCGGCCAAGGGGCTCTACCAGCGCATCCTCAACGTGGTCGCCAGTCCCCGCCCCTTCATCAAGACCAAGACCTATTTCGGCCCGGATCGCCGCCGCAACATCAACTCCGCCTATATGGGTCCCGAGCGCCGCGTCGGCGAAAAGCACGAGGTGCTGCAGCAGCCCTCGCTGCTCGACAAGGCCCGCTCCTCCATCTAGCGCAACGTCTCTCACGATCGAGGCCGATATCATGGCGAAGAACAGCGCAAGAGACATCGAGATCACGGCCTTCGCCACGCATCAAATCATCACGCAGCCCAACCCGCTGCGGTCGGTCCTGCGCCGCGTCGAAGACAAGGACATGGACGATCCGGTCGGCCGCGCTGAACAGGCGCTCGCGGGCCTCGCCGGCGAGTTCAAGGACTGGATGGCGACCGAGATCAACCGGCTGTCGGCCGCCTACGTCGCCATCCGTCACGACGGCTTCACCAAGGACAGGCGCGACGAGTTGTTTCGCGCCGCGCACGACATCAAGGGCGATGCCGCGACCTTCGGCTATCCGGCGGCGGCGGGTGTAGCCGAGAGCCTGTGCCGTGTCATCGAGCACGCGCCCGATCTGGAAAAGGTGCCGGCCGAGCTGTTCACGCACCACATCAACGCCATCCTCGCCATCGTGCACGAGAACACCAAGCTCGACAGCATCAGCGTCTCCGCCGAGCTCAGCCGGCGCCTGCGCAAGGTCGCCGACGACTATCTCGCCGACGCCAACCGCGATCGCCCCGAGCATCTCGAGGTGATCCTGGCGCCAAGCATCGCGCCGGCGGGGTAGCTCTTCCCTCATCATTGCGAGCGCAGCGAAGCAATCCAGACTGTCCCCGCGGTGGGATTCTGGATTGCTTCGCTGCGCTCGCAATGACGAAGTTTGCGGTTTCGACCTGCCCTGTCTCGGATATCGAATCAGGCCGCGATCAGATCGTCATAGACCCGATCAACTGTCTCCTCCGCGACCAGCTCGTCGCAGAACAGCCTTGCCTCTTCGCGCGCGGACTCGGTGGCGAAGCGGCGCAGCAGGACCATCAGCGGCTCGGTCGCGCCGCGGTCGGTCTCGCAATGGGTGAGCACACGCTCGACCATGCGGCGGCGCAGCCGCACCGCATTGTCGTCGCTGTCGACGAAGCCTTGCTCGTGGCAGGCATCGAGCGCGACCTGGAAGGCCGCAAACGTCGCCTCGGGAAGTCCGGCGCGGCGGAGCAGCGCGTGCAGGCTGTTGCCGCCGCGATCGTGCAGCAGCGCGGACACGCGCGCCAGCGGCAGCTCGGCGAGCTCAGCCAGCGCCGCATCGAACAGATCGAGATTGCTCGACAGCAGCGCGCGCAGAATGAGACCCGCGGTGAGCTGGCCGGTGATGCGCAGGTGCCGAACAAGACCTTCCATGTCTTCGCCACGCGAGCGCGCCGCAATGTTCATGGTGGAGCGGTCGCGCGCCTCGGTCGCGATCCGCTCGGCGCGGTCGGCACTCAGCCAGTTCCGGGCCACGACGAATTGGGCCAGCGTCTCCGAGAGTTTTGCCACCAGCGCGGCGCGCGTGGCGGACGGCAGATCCTCGAGCACCAGCATCGCCTCGCGGATCGCGGCGAGATGGCCGTGACGCTCGACGATGCGATCCCAGGAGAACGGCGCAAGCTCGGCATGAGAATTTTCGATCAGCTCGAGCGCTGCCGCCGCGCAGCCGACTTCGGCAATGGCGGCGCAGACCGATACCGGCAGCGCAATGCGGCGCGCGACCGCGCACTGGACCTCGTCGTTGCCGGTCGCGACGATGTCGACGAGATCGGCGTCGATCAGCAGCGGAGAATGTTCGAGCACGGGCAACGCGACGGTGGGCTGGTCCGCCGACAGCGCCCGCACGATCGACGCCGGCGCCTCGGTGCTGCGCGCAAACGCCTCGGCCATCGCCTGCCGCACCAGCGGCGAGGGATCGTCGAGCAGCATCAGAAGCGCGCCTTCAGCGGCAATACGGTCGTCATGGGAAAGGTCTGAGATCAGCCAGGCCCGGGCCAGCGCCCGCGTCGCCTCGGCCCGCTCGCCAGCGGGCGCCGTCCTGATCCAATTGATGAACTGCCGAACAATCATGGTGCTTCCGGCTTACGCAACGAAGACGAAGCGGTGACGGCTTGTCACCTGCAACACAAAATAAACCACGACGCTTAACAAAGCGTTCACCATAACTGGCTGGTTTTATTGACGTTTTGTTAAGGGAACAAAGGCGACCCGTTCACGCACTGGGCCCTGCGCGCAGCGTTCACGCTGCGACGTGTCCGAGACACCGGCGCGCGAATTAGCTCGAGAACGTGCCGCTGCGATCGCTGAAGAGATCAAGAGGCTGGGGCGGCCGGACGTCGGGCGTCGCCGATGCGGCCGAAGTCGCGGGTGCGATCGTGGTCGCGGGTGCGACCGAGGTGAGCGAGGCATTGTTGCCCCACAATTTCTGCACGGTCGTCGAGACCGGCTGGGTGGTGTCGCCGGGCTGATAGATCGAGCGAAACACCGGCGTGCTCGGTGCATTGTCCGCCACCGTCATTGGCGCTGTCGCGCTGACCGGCGTCACCGCGCGTGTATTCGGAAAGGACTGGAGATACGCGGCATTGTCGATCAGCGGCGCGGCAGGTTGTACGCCATTGGCGCTCGCTACCTGCGTGGTCGAGGGCGTGCCGCCATACATCGCCATCGCGCTGCGAGTGGTTTTCGCATTCGCCGCGCCGGCGTAACGTGCATCCAGCACGGAATAGACCTCCGAGACGCTGCGCGCGCGGCCGTCCTTGGCGTAGAAGATCGAGCGATTGGCCGACGCCGCGTTGGGAAACAACCGCGCGCCGACCGCTTGCGGATTGTCCTCGGCATTGGCGATCAGCTTCGCGGCGCCGCCGACGCCCATGAAATGCGCCATGTAGAGTTCGCTGTCGGACGGCCTGCGGCCGAGCAGGCCGGTGAGCTTGAAGCTGTTCGACTGCGTCAGCGCGGCCGCCATGCTGGAGGCGGCTTCCGGATCGTCGCGCAGCTTCATGATCGACCGCTTCATCGCGGGATCATCGACGGTGTAGGTGCCTGACGACGTCCTGGTGATGGCGTCGGAATAATTGCCATAGCCGAGCTGGGTGCCCGCTTCCTTCACCGTGCCGAGCCAGGTCTGGTCGATGAACTGGTAGAGCCCGTGCGCGGATGACGTAGTCGCCCCCGCCGTGGGATCAAAATCCGATTCCATCTTGGCGGTGGTCAGCATGTACTGGAAGCTGACGCCAGTGACGTTCGAGGCCTGCTTGATCGCACCGGCGACGCGTGCCCGCGACGGATCGAGAACCGCCGTCTGAGAGGCACTGGAATTGTCGACCGACATGATGAAGTGCCCGCACCGCACGGCGTTGAGTGGCGCCGGCAATTCAGCGCCCTGTCGCCTCACCGTGGGACAGGTATGGTTAATGCGGGGTTAATTCGGATCGCCAGCTCCGCCCTGCGCGTGACGGCAGGACTACTTCTTGTACACCGCGTCCGGATCGAACAGTCTGTCCGCATCGACGAAGACGAGCGTGGCGCCGCGGTCTTCGGCTTCGACCTTGCGGTAGAAGCAGGACCGACGGCCGGTGTGACACGCCGCGCCGATCTGCTCGACGCGGAGCCAGATTGCATCCTGATCGCAATCGGTGCGGATCTCGACCACGCGCTGGGTCTGACCTGAGGTCTCACCTTTTCGCCACAAGGCATTGCGCGAGCGGCTGAAGTACCAGGCCTCGCCGGTCGCAATGGTCTTGCGCAGCGCCTCGTCGTTCATGTGCGCGACCATCAGCACGTCGCCGGTGGCGACGTCGGTCGCGACGACCGTCACGAGACCGGCCGCGTCGAACCTGGGAAGGAAGGCGAGACCTTCCTCGGTTTCATGGGAGTGAGCGGACACAGTGCCCTCGCCGGTCTATTCGCGAGGTCAGCGCTGCAGGCCTCGCACCAGGGACAGAAAACGAGCCTGTTCCGCCGGATTGTCGCGGAACATGCCGGTGAAGCGGCTGGTGAAGGTGGAGGCGCCATGTTTGGCGACGCCGCGCACCGACATGCAGGTATGCTCGGCCTCGATCAGCACGGCAACGCCGCGCGGCTTGAGGATCTCGTCGATCGCCGCCGCGATCTGCGCGGTCATGTGCTCCTGGGTCTGGAGCCGGCGGGCGAAGATGTCGGTGAGGCGCGCAAGCTTCGAGAGGCCGACCACGCGTTCCACCGGCGTGTAGGCGATGTGCGCCTTGCCGTAGAACGGCATCATGTGATGCTCGCATTGCGAGGTGAACTCGATGTCGCGCACAAGGACGAAATCATCATAGCCGGCGGTCTCGCCGAAGGTGCGATCAAGCACCTCGGCCGGGCACTGGTGGTAGCCCTGATAGAGTTCGTCGAAAGCCTCGACCACGCGGCGCGGCGTGTCGAGCAAGCCCTCGCGGTTGGTGTTCTCGCCGATATAGGCAAGCAGTGTCTTCACCGCCTGCTCGGCCTCGGCGCGCGCCGGGCGCGGCTGGTCGGCGCGTACGGCAGCGGCGAGGAATTCGGAAGGATCAAGCTCCGCCGGACGGCCATCGGGCTGCCGGTCGGAGGGCTTGTTGGGGCGGATGGATTTGATGGTAGCGTCCATGTCTACTCCGTTCGACGGCCTTGCGGCCGGAGTGTCACCGGCAGACGGGGCGGCGAGCCGCCGGACGCCTGAGAGAACAGTTTCGGCGAAAAGGTCTTCAAATTAACGCCGGCAGCACGGTTCTGGATCACACCATCGCTGCAGCGCTGGACTGTTTTTCCGCCAGTTCCAACCCTATATAGGGCCGTGGACGGCGCACGCCAAGGCCGATCCTGCTGGACTCCATCACATGCTGAACGACATTTATAACAAGCGGATCATCGAACTGGCCGGGAATATTCCGCGGCTCGGGCGGTTGTCGGATCCCGATGCCACCGCCACCGCCCACTCCAAGCTGTGCGGCTCGACCGTCAAGATCGACCTCAAGATGGAGGGCGACAAGGTCACCGACTTCGCGCACGACGTGAAGGCTTGCGCGCTGGGACAGGCTTCTTCATCCATCATGGCAAGTCAGATCGTCGGATCGACTGCGAGCGAACTCCGTGAGTTACGCGAAACTGTTCGCAAGATGCTGAAGGAGAACGGCGCGCCTCCTGAAGGCAAATGGGCAGAGATCAAGTTCCTTGAGCCGGTCCGCGACTACAAGGCGCGCCACGCCTCGACGCTCCTGACCTTCGATGCCGTGGTCGATGCCATTGGCCAGATCGAGGCGAAGGCGAAGCAGCCGGCTGCGGCGCAAGGCTGAGTCCGGAGGCTGATTCCGGGCGCGTCGCTAGGCCCGGAACGAGATCAGAAATTCGAGGCTACTTCTGCGCCGCCGCAACCGGCGTGGCGACGCCGCCCGTCGGCACCAGAGCTTCCGCCGTCTTGGTCGACTTGGCGGGCTGCTCCGGCTCCGCACCGAATCTCGCCTGGGTCTTCGGTGCAAGCTCCGCCATTGCCGGCGCGGAGATGTCGACATGCGGCAGCACGTCGGCCACGAGATCCGTCGTCACGAGATTGGTGAGCTTGAGCTCGCCTGCATCGAGCTCATGCAGATCTTCCCAGGGCGGAACGCTGAGCGCGAGCGATAGCAGGTCGCCGGCACCGCCCATGTCGAACGTGTATTTGGCGAGCCGGCCAATGTCGCGCTCCACGATCATCAAATCCTGCGCGCTGTAGCTCGCCGCCTTGGCATCGTCGGCGCGATCGCCCATCCAGATCTGGTGGACCCGCACATGGGCCGCTTCCGGCACGTAGCGCTTCTTGCCGGCCAGCAACAGGAACACGCACATGGATTCGCAATAGGCCTCAGGAGCGACCGCCGGACGGACCGACTGTCCGCCGCGGTTCTGAAGGCTGATGCCGACCGTGGTCAAAAGTCCGAGATTGCGGAAGCGCCGGCCGAGCGTGATCGCGTCGTTGACGGAACCACCGCTGGAATCCAGCACTACGGTGGCGCCGCCGAGCTGGCGCCCGCGGGAAAACTCTTCGAAGTCTTTGGGCGTATCGGCGGTGATGATGCCGACCGCGCTGACCCAACCGCGGCAATTCGGTTCGCAGGCGACCCAGCCGAACTTCATCGGCAGCTTGCGCTCTTCGAGGGCAACACCGGCCCGAGCCGACGACCCGAGCGTCGCGACGGCGCCAGCCAGCACGACTCCACAAGCAGCGGTTCCCACCAGCAACCAGCCGCGAAGTTTGAGCGCCTTCAGAAGTTTCAAACTGGTCCCTTCCCCAAGTCCCAAGCTTTAGCCCAAGCCTTACGGCGAGCCGACTCAGCCAAGCCCCGTTCTGACGTTCCAATGAGTCTCACATGAACGTCACAAAAATGGTATCCGGGGGAATACAGCTCGTCCATAGGCACTTGCTGCACTGCTCCCAAAAAGCACGCAAAATATGACGTACAAACAACAGCTTAGAGTTCCCTGCGCCGGAACCGCGCAGAACCTCGCCCACGATCTCAGCAAAGCGCCCATGAAGCAATCAACTTGCGAGCACTGTTCCAATCCCGTCGCGGGCGCGCGCCGGCTTCCGCGCAGATTCGGCCGCGCGCTGATCTGGATCTATCGCCACACGCTCTCGCCGCTGGTTGGCTACAATTGCCGGCACCTGCCGACCTGCTCCGCCTATGGCGACGAGGCGATTGAAAGATTCGGGCTGTGGGCCGGCGGCTGGATGACGCTGGCGCGCCTGCTCCGTTGCAACCCTTTCGGCACCTCGGGCATTGACAACGTGCCCCTCACCGCGCCGCAAGCTTCGCGCTGGTATCTGCCCTGGCGATACGCCCGCTGGCGCGGTGTCAACGCATCCTGAGCACGACGCGTCGCTACCTTGAGTGGAACCGAAATTCTCCCCTCGCGTTGATGTGATGCTCCCGCGGGAGGAAACAACAATGCGCTGGAAAATCAGCCCTCATTTTCACTTCAGGTCTGGACCGGATTCGCGGGGTGGTTCGCGAGGCCACGATCCCAGAACCCTCGACATGCTCGCCATCATCGTCCTCCTGACGCTCGCGGTCGGCTCCGGCTGGTATCTGGCAACGAGCACTGCCACGCCGCCCAGTACGACGGCGTTCATCGTGCCGAGCCAGAGCGTGCACTGGTAGGCTGGACTTAGAGGTCCAGCACCAGCCGGTCGGCGTCCGATCCGGCGACGCAGACCATGAGAAAGCGTTCTCGCTCATACGGCGACAGGACGCGATCGCGGTGCACGGGCTTGCCCTCGATCCAGCCGACCTTGCAGGCGCCGCAGATGCCGCCGCAGCAGGACGTCGATATATCGATGCCTCCTTCCTGCAAGGCCGCCAGCATGGTCTGGCCGGCGCGAACCTGGATTTCCGTCCCCGTACGTGCCAGCGACAGCACAAAAGGCTTTGCGTCGGGGTCAATCACTGGCGGCGCGACGAAACGCTCGATGTGAACGTTGGCTGCGGGCCAGGGTGCGGTCAGGCGCTCGAACTCGTCGGTCATGCCTTCCGGCCCGCAACAGGCGACCATCGTCTGCACCCCGACCTCTCCGACCAGCGACGCCAGATCCGGACGCCCGGCCGAGGAGGTGCGGTGCACGACGACACGCCCCGCATCGATCAGCGGCGCGAGGTGTGCGGCAAGCGGCACCTCCTCGCGCACGATGAGGTGCAGCACAAAGTCTGCATTGCCAATCTGCAGGAGGTGACGGGCCATCGACAGGAACGGCGTCACGCCGATGCCACCGGCGACGAACACATGATGCGCAATGTCCACGCCCGGCTCCAGCCCGCCGCGCGGCAGTGACACGCCGATGATGTCCCCTATGCCAACCTGGTCGTGAAGCGCGCGCGAACCGCCGCGCCCATCGGCCTCGCATTTGACCGCGATGACGTAACGCGTGTTGTCGGCGGGCTCATTGCACAGCGAATAGGTTCGCGCGAGACCGTTCGGCAGATGCAGGTCGATGTGGGCGCCAGGCTTGAACGGCGGCAGGTCCCAACGGTCGGGATCGGCCAGCGTGAACACTTTGATCCCCGTACCAGCCCCTTCGATGCCGACGACAACTGTCTTGATCGTCGTTATGGGCCGCGCACTCATGGCGCGTTCCGCACGGTGTCGCCAACCCTGACGATGCCGCCTTGCAATATCCTGCAGTTGAGGCCTGAGCGGTTGATGAGCGGATCGAAGATCGCCTTGCCGGTGATCTCCTCGATATGCCGGCATGGAATCGATAATCGGGTTGCTTCCAGCAAGGTCTCACCTAACCAGAAGCGGCGGCCGACCAGGTGGTTCAACGGCACGCCCTCGACCGTCACGTTGCGGCGATGCTCCTCGGGACCGAGTTCGATTCCCGCGTCGCGCTTGAGCGCGATCAAGGTTTCGAGCTCGAACAGGGTGACCTGCCGGCCCTCTTCGGGCTTGTGCGAATAAAATCCTTCCTCGCGTCCGATCATGTAGCGGTCGCCTTCTATCCCTTTGCCGGCGACGAGAACGAGTTGCGCCATCGCCCGCATTGGCAGGAACGCGCGCGGGGCAAGATGGAGGAAGCGGACCAAGCCAGTCCAGCCGAGGCGTGCTGTACTATCGGCCGAGCCGGCGTCTGTTTCATCGAGCATGACAAAATCCTTGTGAGAACCGATGGCGCGCCGCCAGCAGCGGCGCGCCGCGGGATCAGGTCAGTTCCTTGTTCGCCGTTTCCGGCGCGAACGTGGTCGCGGTCGCCGTGATGGCGGCGCAGCCAATCAGCAGCAGCGACACCGGCCAGGTGGCGCCGCCGCTCCAGGCCATCAGAGCCGCCGCAATCAGCGGCGTCAATCCGCCACTGATGGCAGCCCCGACCTGAAACCCGAGCGAGGCGCCGCTATAGCGCAGCCGCGCGGAAAACAGCTCGGAGTACCAGGGCGCGCCGATGCCGAACATCACCATCTGCCCGAAAGTAATCGCGACCACGATGGTGCAGATGACGATGGCGGGATCGCGGGTGTTGAGCAGCCAGAACAGCGGAAAGGCAAACAGCGCCGAAAACAGACAGCTTGCATAGAACATCTTTTTGCGGCCGACGATATCGGACAGCCAGCCGAACAGCGGAATCGCGAGCAGCGCGACCAGCGATGCCGCGAAGGCGCCGTTCAACACCACCGTACGAGACAAGCCAAGGTTTGCCGTGGCGTAGGACATCACGAACACGCCGCCGATGCTGGCATAGGCGATCTCCGAGATCTTCAGCCCGACCGCGGTAAAGAAAGGCCGGCGGTGATGCCTGAAGATCTCGACCAGCGGCAGACTAGCGACCTCTTTTTTGGCCTGGACCTGACGGAAGGCCACGGTCTCTTCCATGTTGAGGCGGATGTAGAGACCGACGCCGACCAGCAAGATCGAGATCAGGAACGGAATGCGCCAGCCATAGGACATGAACTCACTTTCCGGCAGGCTCGCCACTAGCGCAAACATGCCGATCGCGGCGAGATTGCCGATGGGATTGCCGACCTGCACCATGCTGCCGAGCAGGCCGCGGCGGTGCGTCGGGCAATTCTCCACCACCATCAGCACCGCACCACCCCATTCGCCGCCGAGGCCAATGCCCTGGAGGAATCGCAGGCCAATCAAAAGCAGCGGCGCGGCGATCCCGATCTGCTGATAGGTCGGAAGCAGGCCGATCAGGAAGGTGCCGATGCCCATCACCATGATCGTGATCGCGAGCATCGCCTTGCGGCCCACCCGGTCGCCATAGTGACCGAAGATCGCGGCGCCAAGCGGTCGCGCCAGAAAGCCGACCGCATAAGTGCCGAAGGCCGCGATGGTGGCGAGCGCGGGGTTGCCGGCAGCGAAGAAGACCTTGTTGAAGACCAGCGCTGTCGCCGTGCCGTAGATGAGGAAGTCGTACCATTCGACCGCGGTGCCGATCACGCTCGACCACACGATCCGCCGCAAGCTCGCCGCCTCGTCCGGCGCTACGTTCAGGGTTACGTCGTCTGCTACGGTCATCGATGTCTCCAAAAAGTACCGGCGCCAGGGAAAGCAGTTGGTTCTGTCCGAGGAGCCCATCGGCAGCCCGGACGGTAAAAATCGATTATGTTTACTGTTGGAAATCAACGGCGCGGAACGCGGCAAATGCCGTCCGGAGCGGCAAAACACGCTAAATGCACTGAAAATGAGCGGATTTAGGCGATATACCAGAGTCTCTGCTTACAATATCTGCGCCCTTGCTCTAAATTTCTGCGCATATGTTTTCCTTTGGAATACACCCGGCGCGTACACGGAAGGGACATCGCGCGCCCCGCCGGACTGGCAGTCGAGCGGCATCTGTTGCAAAAGAGACATCAGCAGTTCGGGAGACTCATGCGTGCTTGATGTCAGCAAAGCGGCAGCCGTCGGGGCCAATATTCGCCAGGCGCGGATCGCCAAGGGCCTGACACTGGACCAGCTTGCCAGGCAGAGTGATCTCACGCGCGGCTATATCTCGCTGGTCGAACGCGACCTGAAGATCCCTTCGCTCGCCGCCCTGCTACGGATGGCAGCCGCGCTCGAGGTCAATGTCGCGACTTTCTTCGACCCTAACGCCGAGCCCGCGCCGCGCTACACGCTGTTCCGCCGTGAAGGCGGCAACGTGCCGCTGTTTCAGGACACCTTTGGCGTGGTGCCATTGGCCACCGGCCGCACCCGCAAGATGATGGAGCCTTTCCTCCTCAGCCCGCCGCACAAATCGGCGACGCGCGCCTCGCATGCGGGCGAGGAGTTGCTGTTCGTTATCAACGGCAAGATCGCGATCAAGCTCGACGGCGAAGAACTCATCCTCGGCAAGGGCGATTGCCTGTATTTTTCAGGCGAGACACCGCACGAGGTCAGGAGCCTCGGCCGGCAGAAGGCGGAGGTCCTGGTCGTCGTCGCCCAGAGCCCGGCGGCGTAACCCGGGCCGAGCACCAGGCTTAACGGGACCAGAAAAAGCGTCCGGGTGGCGGCGGGACTGGCTCGGGCGGACGTGGCCGTTTCGGACGCGGCGGTTTCGGCGGCGGCTCGGCGGACGAGGTGGTCTCCGCGCCCGGCGCCGTCTCGCTTCCCGGTACCTTCACCGACAGCAGCAAGTTCGACTCGTGCATCCGCCAGCGGTAACCGACGCCGAAGTCGATCGGCTGGGCGCGCGTGAATAATGCGGCGTAGCGTTCCTGGTAGCGGCCGGGGAATTCGCCGATCGGTCCGAGATAGCGGCCGAACGGGAAGAACCGCCATTGCCGCGAATTGTAGCTCGAAAGCGGAATGCCGGAATCGTCCTGGACGATGGTCGCGCTGTTGGCGAGCAACCAATCGCGCGCGACGGTGAAGTTGCCGGAGTGCAGCAGATAGGACGCACTCTTGATCAGGCTGTTGCCGGGGCCGAGCGTCTCGCAGAACTTCAGGAAGCCGGCTGCGCGTGCACCTGAATTGGAGAGATCGGTCGAGAAATAATACAGCGTGCGCGCCTCGCCGTCAGGGCCTGCAAAGGTGATGCGGGCGCCCCGCGTCGCGTTCGGTCCGGGATTGTCGTTGCCGACATGCACGCCGCCCTTGTCGTCGAGTGCGACCATCTCGACATTGCGGATGGTCTTGCCGGAGCGGACGAGGAAGACGTAGAGGATCGGCAAGGTGCCGTTGACCTGGTTGGTGTGCAGGTCGACCTTCATTTGCTTGGTGATGAAGAAGGAAAAGCTCAGGATCGAGCCGAGCGAGCGCTCGACATTGTAGAGCGCGGCGCCGACCGAGCCGCGCGGCAATCGCGTCAGGTCAGCCACCGCACCGACCGGCTCCAGCGCGCCGAGCACGTAAGTGCTGGCCTTGGGATAGAAGGCGTTGGCATAGAGGAAGTCGGGACCGCTGAACAAATAAAACATGGTCGGCCTGGGCGCCGCCAGATTGAGGTCGGCCCAGTTGCGGATCTTCGAGAGCTGGCGCTGCTCGAGCTGGGCGAAGGCGCCGTCGAAGAATTTCGCGTGCCGCTGCCAAGCCGGGTCCTTTGTAAGCGGCACCAGCGGCGAATCCGCCGAAGGCTGCATGCCCGCGAGGAAGCGCGCGGTGTCGTCGAAAGTTGCCTCGGCAGCACGTGCGGACGAGACGGCCGCAGCCAGCAAGGCGAGAGCGACGGCCGCAATTCTCATGGGTCGAAACATGTCTATTCGCGATGTGATGTAGTGCCAGCGGCGACCGGCCGCCTGCGGAAAACAGCATAAATCAACAGGCCCGAGAGCATGACGAGCATCCCCGACAGCGATTGCACGGGCCGCTCGGTCAACAAATAGTACATCATGAACGCGGTCACGAGCAGGAAAACGAGCGGCGTGAACGGGTATCCCCAGGCACGATAGGGCCGCGGCAAATCGGGATCGGTGATGCGCAGCTTGATGACGCCGGCGACCGTGAAGAACGAGCAGAACAAGAGCGCGAACTGGATGAAGTCCAGCACGGCCTCGAAGCTGCGCGTGAAGAGCAGCAGATTGGCGACGGCGAGCTGAAACAGGATGGCATAGGCCGGCGCGCCGCGCACCGATCTCCGCGAGAACACGCGCAGCGCCGGAATATCCTCCCCCATCGTCATCATCACGCGCGGGCCGATCCACATCATCGCGCTGATCGAGGAGATCAGGCCGAAGCAGATCATCGCGCCGACGATCCGGCCCCCGAGCTTGCCGAAGATCGCGCTGCCGGCGACGCTGGCGACGTCGAGCTGACCCGCGAGCGCGCCGACCGGGGTCGAATGGAGAAACACCGCATTCAGCGCGACGTACAGCACGAGCACGATCAGCGTGCCCGCGAGCAGCGCGCGCGGCAGGTCCCGCTGCGGCATGTTCATCTCGCCGATGATGTAGGTTGCTGCATTCCAGCCCGAGAACGAATACATCACGAACACGAGCCCGATCGCGAAAGGCGCGCTGACGATGTGCGCGAGATCGCCCGCCTGCGGCGTGAAGGCAATCGGCTGCGGCACGCCGACGATGAAGCCGGCAACCAGGAAGGCAACGATCAGCACGACCTTCAGGATGGTCGAGATCAACTGGAAGGTCGAGGAGTGCCTGACGCCGGTCAATTGCACGAGCGAGACCAGCCACACCACAGCGATGGCAAGCGGGATCGGCGGCACACCGGGGACGACCGATTTGGCGTATTCGCCGAACGCCATCGCGGCGAGCGCGACGGGTGCTGCAAAGCCAACCGTCGCCGACACCCAGCCGGCGAGAAAGCCGAAGGCGGGATGATAGGCACGGCCGAGAAAATTGTATTCGCCGCTCGAGCGCGGAAACATCGCGCCGAGTTCGCTATAGGAGAACACCCCGCACAGCGCGACGATCCCGCCGACCGTCCAAAGCAAGAGGATCGAGAAGCCCGAGGGAATGTCCTTGACCTGGAAGCCGAGGCTGGTGAAGACGCCGACCCCGATCATGTCGGCCACGACGATGGCGGTTGCGACCAGAACGGAGACCCCCGACCCGCTTCCGGTCAGCCGGCCGGTCCAGGGTGCAGTACCCGCGTCTGATGCCGTCATCGCCGTCCTCAACCTCAGGCGTCACGCCTCGTGGGAAGCATCGTGCAGCTCGGTCCAGTCAATTCAAGCAGGGTTAACAAGGGTTAAATGAGGCGGGGCCGCTTCGGTACTCTAGCACCATTAATCCACGATCCGGGCAATAAAGCTTCGTAAACACCGGGACATCCCGCCTCCCTCCCCCACAATCACGACACGATTGCGTGGTCCTTTTGAGCGTTCCGGATGTGGGGAAGTTTCTCCGGACACTTAACGTCGCCTAAACGCCCATCGGCTCAATTGCCTTAATGATTGCCGATGGACTTGTGGTCATGACTTGGGGTCATGGGTGAATGGTCGGGGCCGTTCCGAAACCGAGAGCTGACATCCGCGCCGACCGGACCACGTCCGGCGCGCGCGGTCGTGCGCTTCGGATCGCTCTGATCTCAGTCTTGGTGCCGTTGTCGCTGACCCTGGTTCAATGCGGCAAGGCACCCAATCCGGCAGCGCTCGCGGCGAACTCGCAAGCCAACGTCCAAGGCAACGTCCCAGCCAACGTGCAGGTCGTTGCGAAGACAAACCAGCAAGTCGCAAGCAGCGACTCGTTCGAGGATCGCTTCCCGGCCCCCCAGTTCAGGGAGCGCTTCCCATCCGCGAGCGAGGGTTTTCTGCAACGGCAGATGTCGGACTTCTCACCGAAGCGCGCCGTGCCGCAGCAGCCGGAGCAGGCGCCCTACAAGGTCGCTTCGCTCGCACCGCAGGCCCCCTACCAGCGTCCGCCGCGCGAGGACCTGACGACGCTCGTCAGCATGAAGTCGTCAGCTTTCCCTTATTTCGGCAACAACCCCGCCTCCGACGCGCCGTTCCTCAACATCTCCAAGGGCGACCGCCGCGGCCACCGCAGCTATTCCGGGCGCGTCTTCTGGCAGGACGAGACCTACAGCGATAACCGCGTCTTGATGCACGTGCCCGAGCATTTCGACGTGCGGAAGCCGGGCGTGATCGTGGTGTTCTTCCACGGCAATGGCGCGACACTCGAGCGCGATGTGCGCGACCGCCAGCTGGTGCCGCAACAGATCACCGATTCCGGCGCCAATGCCATCCTGCTCGCACCGCAGATGGCGGTCGATGCCGCCGATTCCAGCGCAGGAAAATTCTGGCAGGCCGGCGGCCTCAAGCGCTTCATCGACGAGTCGGCGAACCATCTCGCTCGCCTCACCGGCGATCCCAACAGCGCCCGCGCCTTCGCCAATATGCCGATCGTGATCGTCGGCTACAGCGGCGGCTTCCTGCCGACGGCCTGGAGCCTCGAGGTCGGCGGGATCAGCGACCGCGTCCGCGGCGTCGTGCTGCTCGACGCCGTCTATGGCGAGATGGACAAGTTCGCCTCATGGATCGAGAGCCACCGCTCCGGCTTCTTCGTCAGCTCCTATACCCACTACACCGCGCGGCGCGACCGCGAGCTGATGAGCACGCTGCGGCAGAAAGGTATCACCGTCTCCGAAGACATGGACGGCCCCTTACGTCCGGGCAGCGTGGTGTTCGTCGAAACCGGGGACGGCATCACCCATCGTGACTATGTGACCCGCGCCTGGACGCGGCACCCGCTCAAGGACGTCCTGGTGAAGATGTCGGCGACGCCATCACTCGCGCTCACGCGCGTGGCCTCCACCAATCCATCCGCATCGAGCCGGTAAGCTTCCGATATTGCGCCTGTCGGCATTTAGCTGCACGGCCCGCAATTCTCTCGAGCCTTGATCAAAATGTGATGTTGATGGCCGACGGTCCCGGTGCCGACCGGATTGCTTCCACTGGCAACAATCATACTTTGCCGACCAAGTTGTATTTGGGATTCTGCGGGGACATGCAGTGCGTCAGGGACTCTACAAGGTCGACTTCCACACGGTTCACGGCACCGGTTGCGGCGTCGTCTATGTGACCGAGGGCAAGATGCGCGGCGGCAACTCCGCTTTCGCGTTCATCGGCACCTGCACGGGCGAAGGCGACAGCATCAGAGTCAAGATCTCGACCGAGCGCCACAATGACGACCCTTGCTTCAAGGCGTTGTTCGGTCTTGACCGGATCACGCTGACGCTCGCTGGCCGGGAGGATGGCGACAGTGCGGAATTCGAAGGCACCGCACTGCAACTGCCGGGCGTTGCCTTCAGGGCCGTGCTGAGCCGGATCAGCGACTAACCGCCCGGCTGCTGGACCTTGGCCATCGGCCTCAGGTCTTGCCCTCAGGTTTTTGGCAGCTTCGGAATGCTCTCGGCAAAGCCGTTGAAGCAGGCCAGCCGTTCGTCCTCCTCCTTGAAGAAACGGCAATCGGCGTAGCCCTTGGCCTTCGCCGGCTTCGGCTTCGGCGTCGGCGCGATCACGGCGTCGTAGCAATTGAGCCGGTCCTTGGTGCCGTCGTCGAGATCGAGGCAGGCCTGGAGCCGCGCTGCGATGGATTGCGGCTTGCCCTTCGGCGCCGCAGCCGGCTTGGCCGCAGCCTCCTTGGTCCCTGCCTTGGTGCCCTTGGGCTTGACCTGCACCAACGGCTTGTCCCCGATCATTGGTGGCTTGTCGGCTTGCGCGAAAGCGGAAGCTGAATAGAGCACCGCGGCAACCGCCAGAATCATCCTCATTTCAGTCAACCCTCTTTGGTCCCCATGACCGGCCTTCTAGCCTCCCGGCGCGCGGTTTGCCAAGCACCTTGCGCACACGGACACGCTTCCGCTCACGCCGGGGCGGCAGTTGACGGCCGGGGCCGGGTCAGGACCACCAGGATCAGCGCCAGCACGACGAAACCGACCGCGACGAAGCCGAGCGTATGCAGGAGTTCGCGGGCGAACAGCAGTCCGCCGACGGCCGAGCCGACCGCCTGGCCGATATAGAGGACGGAGGTGTTGAGTGCGACGGTCGCCGATGCCAACGACGGTGCCGCCGAGACCAGCCGCACCTGCTGCATCGAATTGGTCGAGGCAAAGCCGAGGCCCCAGATCGCGACCGCACCCGCCATCAACGCGAGCGTGCCGGCGCCGAGCGCCCAGCCGGTGATCCCCGCAAGCAGCAGGCAGGTGAACAGCAGCGAGGTGCGATAAGGCCCTGATGTGTCGACGATGCGGGTCGCGATGACAACGCCGAGGAAGCCGCAAACGCCATAGAGAGCGAACACCATGCCGATCGCATCGGGCGCTGCGCCGGTCAGCTTGTTGAGCAGCGGCCCCATGAAGGTGAACACCACGAACTGCCCGGACATCTGCAACATCGTGATCGCAAGCAGTAGCAGGATCGTTCTGTTGCGACCGACCGCGCTCCAGGTCTTCAAATCCACCGGCGACCCCTTCAAACCCGCGGGCAGCCGCATCAGCAACAGCAGCAAGCTTACGCAGCCGAGCGCGCCGATCCCGCCATAGGCCGCGCGCCAGCCATAGCGGCTGGCGATGAAGGTGATCAGCGGCAGGCCGACGGCGGCAGCGAGCGACCAGCCGAGAAAGATGTAGGCAATCGTGCTGCCGCGACGCTCCTCCGATACGATCAACGCCGCCGTACCGGCGGCCTGCGGCGTGTAGAGCGCGCCGACCGCGAGCATCACCAGGCGGATGACGAGGAGGCTTGCATAATCGGGCGCAACGGCAGAGGCGAGATTGCCAAAAGCGAGCACCGCGAGCGTCGTGGTGAGCAGCGTCCGGCGCTCGATCCGGCTGGTGAGCCAGGCCGTCGGCGGCGAGCCGATGCACAGGATGATGGCGCCGAAGGTGATCAGGAGCGCGGCCGCATGGATGCTGACGTCGAGCCCCGTCGCCAATTCCGGCAGCATGCCGGCCGGCGCCAAGACCGAGCAGCCGGTGAGAAGATTGCCGAGCATCAGGGCGGTGGGCGCGAAACGGCCGGCGCGTGCGTTTTCCATGCAAACGCATGTAGATCCGCCTTGCGACCAGTTAAAGGGCATTGCCCGGAATAGTTCGTGCAGCGCCCCCGCTTTTGCGCGCCGGTTTCTTGGAAATGCCGGATTGCGCAGGCCGAATCGCCTGATATATCGCTCGTTCCCGCTTACCTGCGCTCGTTCGCAGGAGTGAGCCCCAGGAGACACGCCATGACCGACCAGCCCAAGGACCCGTCCAAGGACCAGTCCAAGGACCAATCCAAGTCCGAACAGCCCAAATCCGAATCCGGCTTCCAGTACAGCCTCAGCAATTTGAGACCCGTGACCCCACCGGAAAAAATCACCCTCACTTTCCCCGACGGCGCCCGGCGCGAATACGCCAAGAGCATCACCGGCCTCGAACTTGCCAAGGGCATTTCGCCGTCGCTGGCCAAGCGCACGGTCGCGATGGCGCTCGACGGCGTGGTCTCCGACCTCGACGATCCCATCGAAGCCGATGCCAGGATCGAGCTGATCAACCGCGACGATCCGCGCGCGCTCGAGCTGATCCGCCATGACTGCGCCCACGTGCTTGCCGAAGCCGTGCAGACGCTGTGGCCGGGCACCCAGGTCACCATCGGCCCCGTGATCGAGAACGGCTTCTATTACGATTTCTTCCGCAACGAGCCATTCACGCCGGAAGACTTTGCCGCGATCGAGAAAAAGATGCGCGAGCTCATCGCGCGCGACAAACCTTTCACGAAAGAGGTTTGGGATCGCGAAAAGACCAAACAGGTGTTCCGCGACAAGGGCGAAGCGTTCAAGGTCGAGCTGGTCGACGCCATTCCCGGCAACGAGCCGATCAAGATCTACTACCAGGGCGACTGGTTCGATCTCTGCCGTGGCCCGCACATGACTTCGACCGGCAAGGTCGGCAACGCCTTCAAGCTGATGAAGGTGGCCGGCGCCTATTGGCGCGGCGACAGCAACAACCCGATGCTGACCCGCATCTACGGCACGGCGTTCGCCAAGCAGGAGGACCTCGACGCTTATCTGAAGCAGATCGAGGAAGCGGAAAAGCGCGACCATCGCAAGCTCGGGCGCGAGCTCGACCTCTTCCATTTCCAGGAGGAAGGCCCGGGCGTCGTGTTCTGGCACGCCAAGGGCTGGACCATCTTCCAGCAGCTGATCGCCTATATGCGGCGGCGCCTGGCCGGCGACTATAGCGAGGTCAACGCCCCGCAGATCCTCGACAAGTCGCTGTGGGAAACCTCCGGCCATTGGGGCTGGTACCGCGAGAACATGTTCGCGGCGCAGTCGGCCGGCGAGGAGGCCGAGGACAAGCGCTGGTTCGCGCTCAAGCCGATGAACTGCCCGGGCCACGTGCAGATCTTCAAGCATGGCCTGAAGAGCTACCGCGACCTGCCGCTGCGCCTCGCCGAGTTCGGCGTGGTGCACCGCTACGAACCATCAGGCGCGATGCATGGATTGATGCGCGTGCGCGGTTTCACCCAGGATGACGCGCACATCTTCTGCATGGAGGATCAGCTCGCCGACGAGTGCCTGAAGATCAACGAGCTGATCCTGTCGACCTACGCCGATTTCGGCTTCACCGGCGATCTCACCGTGAAGCTGTCGACCCGGCCGGAAAAACGCGTCGGCACCGACGCGATGTGGGATCACGCCGAGCGCGTGATGGCGACGGTACTGCGCGAGATCCAGTCGCAGAACAATCACATCAAGACCGAGATCAATCCGGGCGAAGGCGCCTTCTACGGGCCGAAGTTCGAATATGTGCTGCGCGACGCCATCGGCCGCGACTGGCAGTGCGGCACCACGCAGGTCGACTTCAACCTGCCGGAACGGTTCGGTGCGTTCTACATCGACCACGACAGCGGCAAGAAGCCGCCGGTCATGGTGCACCGCGCGATCTGCGGTTCGATGGAACGCTTCATCGGCATCCTGATCGAGCACTATGCCGGCAACTTCCCGCTCTGGCTGTCGCCGGTGCAGGTGGTGGTCACCACCATCACGTCGGAAGCCGACGAGTATGCCAAGCAGGTGCTGGAGCAGGTCCGGCGTGCGGGACTTCGGGCCGAGATCGACCTGCGCAACGAAAAAATCAACTACAAGGTCCGCGAGCATTCGCTGGCCAAGATTCCGGCACTGCTCGTGGTCGGCAAGAAAGAGGCCGAGACGCAGTCGGTCTCGATCCGCCGGCTCGGCAGCGACGGTCAGCAAGTGACGACGACGGCGGAGGCGATCGCGGCCCTCGTCGACGAAGCGACCCCGCCGGATGTGAAGCGGGCGCGCGGCGCCGTCTGACATCTGAAATCGGTCTAAACTCGCTTTCGGTTGCGGGCGTGCATTCCTATGTGGGGATTGCACGCCCGACGACCAGCCGAAGAGGAAACCGCAGTGCCAGACGCCATCGAACTCCTGAAGACCCGCCGCTCGGTCAAGCCGCGCGAGATGTCCGGACCCGGCCCCTCCCCCGCCGAGCTCGAGACTATCCTCACCATCGGCGCGCGGGTGCCCGATCATGGCAAGCTCGCGCCCTGGCGCTTCATCATCTTCGAGGGCGATGCGCGTCAGCGCGCCGGCGAGGTGATCGCGAAGGTGTTTGCCCGGAAGAATCCCGGCGCGGCGGCGGCCGATGTCGAGACCGAGCGCAAACGCCTCACGGATGCGCCGCTGGTGATCGGCATCGTCAGCTTCACCAAGCCGCATCCGAAGGTGCCGGCCTTCGAGCAGGAATTGTCGGCCGGCGCCAGCGTCATGAACATCGTCACGGCCGCGACCGCGCTCGGCTACGGCGCCTGCTGGCTGACCGGCTGGTTCTCGTTCGATCGCGACGTGCTGGACGGCCTCGGCCTCAAGCCGGACGAGAAACTCGCCGGCTTCGTCCATATCGGCAAGCCGACCAGGCCGAGCGAGGACCGTCCGCGACCGGTCCTTTCTGAAATCGTGACGCGATTTTAATCGAAGGCGTGTTGACGCCTTCGACGTCTTGCGGCTTTGATCCCGACAAGGGAGGAAGCCCGGATGAAGCGTCGTGAATTTCTGGTCGGAGCCGCGCTGCTGGCCGGCACGATGGCGCGAAGCCGCGCCGCCGATACCCCCGCTCCGTCGTCCGAGGGGCTCGACCGCATCACCGCGTACTTTGACAACGAGGTAACGAGCGGCCGGCTGCCGGGCGCCGTGGTGCTGGTCCAGCAGCACGGCAAGCCGGTCTATCTGAAGACTTTTGGCGTGCGCGACACCAGGACGGGCCTCGCGATGACGCCCGACACGATCTTCGCCATCCACTCGATGACCAAGCCGATCACCTGCCTTGGCGTGATGATGCTGATCGACGAGGGCAAGCTTGCGCTCGCCGATCCCGTGTCGAAGTACATTCCTCTCTTCGCCGACACCAAGGTGGGCCTCGAGGTCACCAATCCCGACGGCACGTTGCATCTGGATCTCGTGGCCCCGGTCCGTCCCGTCAACATCGAGGATCTGCTGCGGCACACTTCGGGCATCAGCTACGACTATATCGGCGGCAAATGGGTCGAGCAGGCCTACAAGGCCGCCAATATCTTCGAAGGTCAGTTCAACAACAGGGAATTCGCCCAACGCATCGCGAGGCTGCCGCTGGCGCGGCAACCTGGAACGCTGTGGCGCTACGGTCATTCCACCGACGTGCTCGGCAGCGTCATCGAGATCATCTCGGGCCAGACGCTGTACGCATTCCTCAAGCAGCGCATCTTCGATCCGCTCGACATGAGCAGCACCAAGTTCGCGCTGGGGACCGAGGACGAGCTCGCGCGGATGGCACGGCCGCTGCCGAACGACAACATCCTGCTCGCCGCCGAGCGCGACCGCCTGGACCATCCCGAATGGCAGTCCGGCGGCGGAGGACTGCTCTCGACCATCACCGACTATCAGCGCTTCGCGCAGATGCTGCTCAATGGCGGCGAGTTCGACGGCAAGCGCTATCTGAGCCCCGCCGTGTTCAAGGCCATGACGACCGATCACGTCGGGCCGGGCTCGGGCGTCGGACGCGATTACTTCTATTTTCCGGGTGACGGCTTCGGGTACGGGTATGGCCTCGCGGTGCGGACCGATCCCGGCAACGCCAGACCGCCGCCGCCGGGCTCGCTCGGCGAGTTGAAATGGGACAGTGGCAGCGGCACCTATTTCGGCGTCGATCCCAAGCTCGACATGGTCTACCTGCTGATGCAGCAGACCCAGAACGAGCGCAGCCGCATCACGCCCGCCTTCAAAGCGCTGGTCTATGATTGTTATCCGCCCGAGTTACGCCGCCCGTGAAGCACGCTGGCCGAAATCGGCGAGCAGCTTTGCGATCTCGGCGGCCGGCCGCGCCGCGCTGAACAAGAAGCCCTGCACTTCGTTGCAGCCTTCGGCGCGCAACCTCGCGAGCTGATCCTCGGTCTCGACGCCTTCCGCGGTCGTGGTGATGTTGAGGCTG
This sequence comes from Bradyrhizobium sp. Kon69, assembly GCF_055807515.1. Lineage (NCBI taxonomy): Bacteria > Pseudomonadati > Pseudomonadota > Alphaproteobacteria > Hyphomicrobiales > Nitrobacteraceae > Bradyrhizobium > Bradyrhizobium sp. Kon69. The sequence goes on from NZ_JBVVOS010000011.1 coordinate 221,136, forward strand.
CGGCCAAGCCCCGAGATCGCGCGAACTATCGCGACGCAATCGGGCCGCCCTGCCAGATCCTTGACGAAGGAGCGGTCGATCTTGATCTTGTCGAAGGGGAAGCTGCGGAGATAGCTGAGGCTGGAATAGCCGGTGCCGAAATCATCCATGGAGATGCTGACGCCGAGCTCGCGCAACTGATGCAGGATGGCGAGATTGGCGTCGGTCTCGGCCAGGAAGATCGACTCGGTGATCTCGAGCTCAAGCCGCTTCGGCGACAGGCCGGACTGCGCCAGCGCCGAGATCACGACCTGAACCAGATTGCGGCTGCGGAACTGCGCCGGCGACAGATTGACCGCGACCTTGACGTCGACGGGCCATTTCACCGCCTCGGAGCAAGCCACGCGCAGCACCCACTCACCGAGCTGGCTGATCAGGCCGATGTCCTCGGCGACCGGAATGAACTCCGCCGGCGAGATCATGCCCTTGTCGGGGTGACGCCAGCGCAGCAGGGACTCGAAGCCGGAGATGCGGTCGGAGGCGATCGAGACCAGCGGCTGGTAGTGCAGCTCGAACTCACCATTGGCAAACGCGCGGCGCAGATCGAGCTCCATGTCACGGCGCTTCTGCGCCTGCAGATCCATCTCGCGCTCGAAGAAATGATGCACGCCGCCGCCGTCCGATTTCGCCCGGTACAGCGCCATGTCGGCGTTGCGCATCAACTCTTCCGACGTCACGCCATCGCCCGGCGACAGCGCGATGCCGATGCTGGCGCCGATCACCATCCCCTGCCCGTCGATCTCATAGGGCGCCTTCAGCATGTCGATCAGCAAGCCCGCGCAGGCGCTGGCCTCGTTGGGCGAGACGTCGGCTGCCAGGATCACCGCGAATTCGTCACCGCCGAGCCGGGCCGCGAGATTGGCGCTGCGGACCGCGGTGCTCAGACGGGCGGCAACCTCCTTCAACAGGCGGTCGCCCACCGGATGGCCGAAGGAATCGTTGACGTTCTTGAACAGGTCGAGATCGAGGTAGAGCACCCCGACCCGCTTTCCGCTGGCCTGGTCGAGCGCCTGCTTCAAGCGCTCCTGGAAATATGCGCGGTTCGGCAGATCGGTGAGCCCGTCATGGTGCGCCATGTGGGCGATCCGCGCCTCGGCCTTGCGCCGTTCGGTGATGTCAACCACCGCGACCAGATAGCCGTCGCGATCGTCGAAGGCGACGCGGCGGCCGAAGGTCAACACCTCGATCTCGCTGCCGTCGGCGCGCAGATGCCGCCAGTTGCGCGAGGAGTGATAGGCGTCGCCGATGCGTTCGAGCGCCTCGGCATGGCTGTCCCACTCGTCCTGCGGCCAGATCTCGTGCAACTTCATGCGCAGGAAGGCGGCGCGGCTGTAGCCGTAATGCTGGACCGCGGCGTCGTTGACGCTGAGAAACTGCTTGCTCGCGGCGTCGAACACCCACATCGGCATCGGGTTGTTGTCGAACAGCAGGCGGAAAGAGGCGTCGCGCCGCTTCAACACAGTGACATCCGAGATCGTCAGCGAGACCACGTCGGCAAACGCGGTGGCGCTCAGCCGGAGATGGCGTCCGTCGCTCTCGATCTCGAGCTGCTCGCCGCGACCGCCGGAGACGGCCTTGAGCAGGAAATCCATGACTTCAAGCGAGGCCAGCGGCGTGTCGCCCTCGCCGATCCGGCGCCAGAGCAGGCTCGCGCCTTCGGCCTTCAGCAGCAGCGCCGCACTCTTGTTGTGGTGCACGATCTGGAGATCGAATGGCTTGCCACCCGCGTCGCGCAGCGTCGCCAGCGAGAGCACCGCGTCGTCGGTCGACGCGAAGATCGCGTCCAGCAGATTGTACTGCGCGCCGCGTTCGTTGATGTAGGCGCCGACCAGCGTCGCGCCCCACCGCGAGGCGGTCGGCAGCGCCAGCACATCGTATGTCCTGACCATGCCGTCGCGCACGCAATGGGCGCTGGCCAGGTGCGGCCGCCCGTTGGCAAGCGCGCTCGCCGCGGCTTCCGACAGCGCGGTGGCGCAATCGGGCGAGAGCGCGGCGACCGGGATGTCCCAACGCTCTTCGCCCAGCCATTTCTGCACGTAGCGTCCGCTGCGCGACAGTTCGAGCGCGCCGTCGCCCTTGAGCAGCGCGATGTGGTCGGCGAGCCGTCCCAGGCTGCCGAGCATCACGTCCTCGTAGCGCGGCAGCCGTTCGCCCGGCTTCAACGCGGCACGCCATTTGCGCTGAAGCACCGGGATGTCGTCAAACATTTCGGCGGCCGGTTTTCCCGACATCTTCTTCGCGGCACTCATGGCAGTCCCCAACGCACATTCCCGCCGCATCCAATGCAGCCGCGCTTAACGGCGTGTAAAGAGCGCGCGCGTGCGAGTTCCGTTCGGTGATTATGACAGTTTAAAGTCGGGCGTTGGTTAGTGGGCGTTAGAGACTATGACGGTTGTGCGAAGGCGTTGCGGAGGCGGCGCGTGAGACCAAAGCTTTGGCGCGCCGCCGCATCAGCATCGTCATTGCTGTGCATGTTCACTAATTCGCTGATCGAATTCATCCTGTACGGGGAGAATTCAGATGCGAGACAACAG